>JAMOMM010000261.1 GCA_027067085.1 Hyphomicrobiales bacterium | reverse complement strand
TCTATTAATAGCATTTCAGCAAGAATTGCTTCAATTTTGAAACTAGAAATCCATCAAAAAGTCTGTTTATGCCAAGAGGATTTAGGCAGGGTGAATGGGGTTGTTGTATGGATAGGTAAGGGTGAGTTTGGTATGACTTTCAATCAATATATCCAATGAAATCAGTGGAGTTCGCAATCGGATAATTTGCGCTTTGATATCTGAAGTTTTCTCTTATTCTATGAAAGTAGTGCATGTCTTAACCCTTGGATTCCGCTATAAAAAAGCCTCTAATTGCTAAAACCTAATAAATTTTTTGCTTATCATAAAAAATCTAACAACATAAAGAATAAAATAATGGCAATATTTAAACGTCGACGAGTGAAAAACCGCCAGCGCGTGCGCTTGCGTTCGGGTAAGGTGGCACATATTAACGGTAAATTTATTGCTGACTGTCAAATTTTTGATAGATCAGAATCTGGCGCGAGATTAAGGTTGAGTCATTTTTTTGATTTGCCAGAGAAAATTCAGTTGTTTGATGATGAGCACCAAGTTCTACGTATTGGTGAAATAATTTGGTGCAAAGAAAATGAAATTGGTATTTTGTTTGATGATGGCGAAGACAACAAGGTTACTTGTGGTGAAATTCATGCGCGCTTGAGTGGAAAGTATTATTCAATTGACGGATCGTAGGGCGCGGGCGCGAGTCAATCAACTCAAGACCCTGAAATCAAAAACCCCAATATTTGGTGATGTGCTCAATCATGTGCAAAAGAAAAAGTCTGCAAGCAAAATTAAAAAGAGCATTGCAGGCCACTCAATGGTTTTTGTCTCGTACCTGATTGAGGGGGAGATTGAAAAAAAACACGTCCTAAAAAAACGAAAAAACGATAGTACTGCTAATTCTTTTTGGCCGATAGATGATGAATGATTTCAGCGACAGCGCGATAAAACTCTTCTGGTATCGTTTGGTTTACTTCTACTTGGGCGTAAAGTGATTGCGCCAAATGTCTGTTCTCTACTCGTGGGATGTTGTTTTTCTCGGCAATTTCCCGAATTTTTAGAGCGATAAGATTTTTTCCTTTTGCTATGACCTTCGGAGCGGCATCTTCGTGATGATTGTAGGCTAACGCGATCGAATAATGGGTTGGGTTTGTAATGATTATAGTGGCTTTAGGTACTGCAGAAATCATTTGTTTTCTTAACCGATCGCGTGCCAAAGACAGCCGCTTTGCTTTCACGATTGGGTCTCCATCCATTTGCTTTCGCTCGTCTTTGACTTCTTGCTGGGTCATTTTTAAATTTTTAAACCATTGCTTTCGGGACCAAACAAAATCGGCACCTGCAAGAAGAATTGTTGCAACGCAAACTGATAAGAGTAGGTCTGAGGATAGCGCCAAAAGGACTCGTGGAATTGAATTTGGATGACTCAATAATGTGTTAAAAACACCAGCTAGCTCTGCTTCTAAAAAAATTGTAACGACGATACCAATGGCTACGAATTTAAACAAAGCTTTGCTAAATTCAATCCAACCTTGAGTGCCCAATATACGCTTCATTCCTTTTGCCAAGGACAACTTGGAAAAGTCTGGCTTGATCCGGTGTAGGATAATTTTAGGCGGGTTTTGCAAGAAGGCTGCCGTAAGACTGGTGGTCGTTAGAATGACAAAAATGGGTATCAGGAAAAAGAAAATGGCGTTAGATACTAATTCAAGTAGATTTGTTACTGATTGAGTATTGTCTAAGCGCCAACTTCCTGGGTTCTCAATGAACTGCGCTAAAAATATAACGAGTCCTTTTGTTTTTTCCCAAATAAAAAACTGACTTACAATCACCAACCCAAATAAGGAAGCAAAAATACCGACTTCCCGTGAGACAGGAATGTTTCCCTTTTTATGCGCATCGGAGATTTTCTTCTCACTCGGCTCTTCGGTTTTACTTTCCTCGTCAGGTGCATCGGACATGATTGTTGGTCAATACTTTAAAATAAAGAGTGTCGGAAATTAGATAATAAGTGGAAATTGAGTTCAAAGCTGTCTGATGATGCCATCTGCATCTAATTGGTTTCTTTTATGACAATCGTAATATTGCCTTTAGATGCCAAATTAAGTGCTATATTGGCAATTTTGCGCCGTGCTTTATCAACCTTTTCGGCATCTTTAGGGTCTGAACTTGCTAGTTCAGATTCGATCATTTTCCTCACTCTGGTTCCAAATGATTCCAAGATTAGCTCTTTCATCTCTCCATTTATTCCATCAAGCGCTAAGATGCTGGTGTCAGTTTCAACTGAATCAAATAAAATAAGGCGGTCTTTTTGGGAAAGGATAGGGATATCTTCAAAAGAAAATAATAACTTTTTAAGTCGTGCGGCTTCTTCTGGTTCTTCGATCGCCAGTTCAAAAAGGAATTTATCAGCCTGCGTTTTGTCCATTTTATTGATTATATTTGCCATTCGCGCACGAGACTTTCCGCCCTTTTCTTCTTCGTCATTTTCGATGATGGTTGTTCGAAAATGGTCCTCAATAATACTCGTAACTTCCATTTTGATTTCTCGCATGTTTAGCATTCTTTGCAAGATATCATTTCGCTCTTCATTGCTAAAAGATGCAATCAATTCAGAAGTTAAATCAGAGTCAAGTTGGGATAGTATCGCTGCGACCAACTGAGGATGTTCAGTTCTAACTATGGGTGTTAAAATTTCTTGCTTGGCAAAACTCTCGTTTGTCCACACAGAACCTTTAGCCGCTTTTTGTGGTTTCAATTTTGATACTTGCGCGGGTGTGAGAACAGATTCTAATAGGTTATTTACATCGCGACTAACGCCCAGCATTTGCAAATCATTGGCAAAAAGGGCTGAAAATTCTTCGATTAAATTGGCGAAGTCTGAACTGTCAATTGGTTCAAGCGATTTGGTGATACTAGAGATTTTTTCTATGTCTTCGGCATTGAATAGTTGAAGTAATCGCCCAGCTATTTCTGGGTCGATGATATTCAAAATTGTAGCGGCTTTTTCAATACCTGTCATAATTTCAAACCTGTTCACGTGAAATCAACCCTGCAATTAAATTTTATTTTGACGTTTGTCTGTGCATCGCCATAGTGAAAATTAATTAGTTACGAGTTCGGTTATCGAAATACCAAAGCGAGTATCGTCATCTTCCATTAAAACCACTTCGCCGCGTGCGACTGTGCGTCCGTTTACAACAACATCAATTGGGTCACCTACATTTCGATCAAGTGGGATAATTGCATGGCGACCAAGTTGCATAATTTTGGAAACAGGCATTTTGGTCGTCCCCAAGATAACTTGGACTGTGACTGGAATGTTCATAATTAAGTCAAGATTCGAATCGTTGCTTGCTGAACTTGCGCTAGTTTGAGAGCTTTTCGAAGCTAATTCTGGACTTAGTGATGTCGCAGTATCTGAGGAAACTAATGGGCTTGGGTTTATTTCTTGTTGGACAATACGTTCTGGCCCTGCAATTGAGGGCTGAGGTTGAACTTGACTCTGGTTCATAGGTCCGTCGTCCTTTTCAGGGGTAGCCTGATGGCCGATGCTTTCCTCTTGTCCAATGATTGGTTCTTGCCTTACTTGATCTTGAGTCATGTATTGGTCCTTTGGTGCGTTATTTGTTGTCAAATGGTAGCGTTTTTCGATTCAGTAAGGATTGTCTCGAGAAGTGTTTTTTGAGGTTGGGGGAACTCGGTTACTTTGACCGTAAATACGCCATTGCTTTGTCCCAGTTTGCTCATGAATAACGTTTTGCCTTCACAGTTTAGTTTTATGCTGTTACCAGCTTCGACATTTAATTGAAGGACTTGACCAACTTTTAATTGGGCGATTTGCGACAAACACAATTGCCCACCCTCAAGAATTGCCTGACATTCCACTTCACTTGAAGCGAATTGGTTTTTAATATGGTCTGTCCAAACTTTGTCAACGACTTCATTGGTATCTGCGGTTTCTACTGCAAAAGAGGACTTGTAAGGGGAGAGAACTGAAAGAGGTAAAAACACTCGAACTTGCGCCGTGCGTCCAAATACATCTAAGGCAATGTTTGCAGTTAAGAAAACCGTGTTAACATGGTCTCCATTTTCTAATTCATTTCCTGTGAACGATTGCTTGAATGTTGATGTCATGTCGGTAATAGAGGAAAATTGCTGATGAAATTGGCACAATATTTTTTTAGCGATTTGCTGTGCAAAGGCCAATTCTAACGAAGTGAAATTACGCTCTGTTGTGTAGGGGCGTGGACTGCTGGTCGCGCCGAGCAGTGCCTCTATTAACAAAAATAAGGCAGGGCGATCGATAGAGAAATAAATTGGCTCTTGGCATGATTGAATTTCAAATTGGACGATAATGTGATCGCTATCACTGATATTGATGTCTTGCATTTGGCCTGACCATACACGCTCAAGCGTTAGCTCAATGGGAGTGTGGGACAGTGACATTAATTGCTGGCTGGTTAACACGCATAAATTGTCAAAGATCGTGTGTAATCTAGGAGATCGATCAACAGATAATTCCGAGGCGCTGAGCAAACCAGTGGTTGCCTGATTTAAAACAGGCGGCAGGCTTAGCTCAGGGGGGTGGGTTGAAGCAGATGTTTGGTTGGGTTTAGCTTGAGTTGTTGATGTTTGGGAAAGGGACATTTATTTACTCAGGCTGCTTGTTGAACGGGTTCATTACTGCCTGTTGAGAGCGTCTGTTCTTCAACAGCATCAATGGTTGGACGTTCATATGAGGAAATTGTTTTGCGCCCATACTCCAGTGCAATTTGTGGCATGGCTCCGTTCATAAATGCTAATAATGTTTGTTTTACAATAATGTACAAACGCAGTTGTTTGGATCTAACTGTTTTGATTTTTGTGGCGATTGGACTAACCACAGCATACGACATAAAAATACCAGCAAAGGTGCCAACAAGTGCCGCGCCAATAAGATGGCCTAATACCTCAGGAGACTCATTAAGTGCACCCATGGCTTTAATCACACCAAGCACCGCAGCAACAATACCAAGCGCTGGTAAACCCTCAGACATCGCCACCATTGAATGGTAAGGTTTCATTGCGTCGTATTGCAATGTTTCAATCTCTTCATCCATTAAGGCTTCGATTTCGTGTGTTCGAGCATTGCCGATCAGAATTAGACGGAAGTAATCGCAAATAAAAGTCATTAGATCTTTGTTGTTCATAACTGTTGGGTACTTTTGAAAAATACTGGAATCATCTGGCGCATCGATATGTGCTTCGACCTCGTTTCGTGATTTTGCCCGAATTTCTCTCATTAACGAAAAAAGAAGTCCCAAAACTGCAAGAAAGTCGTCATTTTTAGGGATTTTTCCTTTAAAGGCTTCTAGTAGCGCTTTTCCAGAATCTTTGATTGTCTTCATGGGGTTAGCAACGACAAACGTACCGAATGATGCGCCAAAAATAATGACGTATTCCCATGGCTGCCAGATAACCATTACATGGCCACCCATGGCCATAAAGCCACCAAGCATACAACCAAGAGTGATGATTAATCCCAAAAGTATTGTCAAATGAGTTCTCCAGAATTTAGTCTCAATGAATTTAGCTACGAAACTAATTTTTATTTTTTAGGCCTTGTGTGAGGCTTGGCAAGCAAATGCTGATCTTCAGTAATCAGGTAAGGTAAGGTTAGGGCAAGCTGACTGTGAAAGGTTGTGGTTCGTATTAGCTTAGAACGAGTTTGTAATTATGTTGACTGCTTCGGTTTCTTATCAATTTATAGCGCGCGATATTGATGCCTCTCTTAAACTTGCATCTGAGAAGCCTGTTGTAGCGCGCGAAAGTGCGTATTATCTTTCCAAGATTGGGGATATTAACTCAATTGATGAATTCTTAGAAGATGATCGTGTTTACTCTTATGCGATGCGTGCGATGGGCTTAGAAGAGATGACGTATGCTAAAGCATTTATGCGAAAAGTTTTAACGGAAGGCACGGATGACAATACAAGTTTTGCAAATCAGTTGGCCGATAAACGCTATGCAGAGTTTGCGGAAAATTTCAATTTCAAGCGTTATGGTGAAACGGCCACAACTTTCACAAAAGCCCGTCAAGGTACTGTGGATAAATTTGTACGTCAGGTTCTAGAAGAAGATGCAGGCGCTGACAACGAAGGCGTTCGCCTAGCATTATACTTTAAGCGAAAAGCACCAAGTGTGAATAGTACCATTGAGTTATTGGGTGAGCCCGCATTGTTGAAAGTTGTTGAGACAATGCTTGGGTTAAGTTTGTCTAGCGGCAGTATAGACAAAAATATTGCTCGAATAGAAAAACGCTTGGATATTGCGGATCTTCACGATCCAGAAAAGCTAGATAAGTTACTAATTAGGTTTACATCTATGTGGGAATTAAATGAACCGACAGCCACCTCGGTCACAAATATTGGCTTATTGTTTTCTCAGCCTATCGAAGCTGGTATCAATCAAGATTTATTAAGTTCACTTCAAAGTTTAAAATTAAACGGGAGTTGAGTTCGTGAAAGTTGGATTTCCTGTTACGCTGTCAGGGCAGATTGGGCTTGAAAAGCAATTGGATTCAATTGCTCATAACGTTGCTAATGCACAAACTGTTGGTTTTCGCGGTGAGGGCTTGAAGTTTTCGTCGGTTATTTCAACGGTAGGTTCACGGTCTGTCTCTTATGCATCCTCAGGCGAGACTTTTATAAGCCGTAATGCAGGTGAAATCGTAAAAACTGGAAATGTGTTAGATGTTGCAGTACGAGGCGATGGATGGTTTGCAATTCAAACGCCAAATGGAACAGCCTATACCCGAGACGGGCGGTTTAGAATTATTCCTGATGGCTCGTTGCAAACGTTGACTGGGCATCTGGTTTTGGATGTCGGCCGCGCGCCGATTCAGCTTGACCCTAAAGCTGGTCCACCAAAAATTTCTTCTGATGGTATGATTACCCAGAATAAAAAGCAGGTGAGTGCTATTGGGTTATTTAAAATACCTCCTAATGCAAATCTAGTGCGATATGATACTTCCAGTGTTACAACAGGTGACGCTGTGGTTGGCATTGTTGATTTTTCTAGTGCGGGCGTTTTGCAAGGTTTCGTTGAGCAATCAAATGTAAATGCGATAATGGAAATGTCTCACCTTATACAGGTCTCGCGTGCTTTTGATATGCTCAATACACTGACTAATGAAAGTGAGAAAGCAGCGTTAGAAGCGATTAAAACCCTTGGGGCAAGAGTTTGAACCTTCAGCCTGAGCACTCTAATTTTGACCGTTTATTACGCTTTAATAATATCGTCAAAAGTGTCGTTGAAGAAAATAACTTCATACGTGTAAAAGGCTATGTCGTTGAGATTACACCATCAAGTTATCAGGTTTCTGGCTTGTCGCGGTTTGTCAAACTTGGCGAATGTGTTTCTCTTGATGTGAACCAACAAGGCCGTCAAAAAATCGAGTATCTTGGCCAAGTAATTTCCATTAATAAGTCGACAGTAACTGTAAAGTCCTTTCAGTCTAACTTGGATATTAGGCTTGGTACACCAGTTTGGAGAAAGGGTTCACTCACTTTGCGGCCTGATGAGAGTTGGAGTGGGCGAATACTCAATGGACTTGGTCAGCCAATCGATGGGCTTGGAGAGCTTGAACAAGGCGATTGTGCGGTGAGTGTGGATCGCGCACCACCCGATGCAATGAGGCGCAAACGAGTAAATGTTCCTATTAAAACGGGGATTAAAGCAGTCGATTTGTTTACCCCAATTTGTCAAGGGCAACGGATTGGTGTTTTTGCTGGGTCAGGTGTTGGAAAGTCTACTTTTTTAACCATGCTTGCTCGCTCCCAAGAATTTGATAGAGTGGTTTTTGCTTTGGTTGGTGAAAGAGGACGCGAAGTCAGAGAGTTTATTGAAGATGCAATTGGTTCTAACGCGAGTAAAGCAATTGGTGTTGTTTCAACAAGTGATGAAAGTGCAATGATGCGGCGAATGGCGCCAAAAATTGCGCTTACGATTGCCGAATATTTTCGCGATCGTGGTGAGCATGTTTTGTTGATTGTCGATTCAATTACGCGGTTTGCCCATGCCAGTCGTGATGTGTTGTTAGCATCGGGTGCAACGCCAGTGTCGCGCGGGTATCCGCCCGAAGTTTTTTCTGAAATGCCTAAATTGCTTGAGCGAGCCGGAACAGGATATGAAGACTGTGGTGCGATTACAGGTATTTTTTCGGTTTTGGTTGATGGCGATGATATTAATGACCCAGTTGCGGATAATGTTCGTGGGACTCTAGATGGGCATATTGTGCTAGATCGGTCAATCGCTGAGCAAGGTCGGTATCCAGCGGTAAATATTTTGTCGTCTGTATCGCGTTTGGCAAAGCATAGCTGGACAGCTGAGCAGGAAAAATTGATTTTAATGTTGCGTTCTTTTATTGCTCGTTACGAAGATTCTAGGGATTTGAGATTAATTGGTGGGTATACGCCTGGTGTAGATTTAGATATCGACCAAGCTATCGTCTGGGTTCCAAAAATTTACAAGACTCTGCAGCAAGAAGCTGATGCACCTCATGTTTTAGATGTATTTGCTGAACTGTCTAAAACTCTATCGCAATGATGATGTTATGATGGACGAACAGCGCACTCTAAAAAAATTATCCGCGTGCAGAGAAAGCCTGGTGTTTCATTATAAAAACTGCAGACAGTTCACATGACTGAATCTAGATCAGCTCGTGTGCGAGCATGGATCGAAAACAAGGATATCGTTTATTCGGCAGTTCACCCAATGCCTTATTGTCATAATTACAAAACAAACGGTCAGATTTGATTTTACATCAAACCTGACCGTTTAAACAAACAACAGTTTGGACAGAGAGAGTGTTGCTTGTCAATTTTGCCTAAATAGTTTGCTGGATTGTGATGGGTGCCACAATCCAGCTTGCGCCCTAATCTCTTTGGGGAGAGTACAAGGATTTACGCAAATTTTGATCTATTTTTTTACTTGATTCCGTCCACCCCTCTTTGCCTCATATAACCTTTTGTCGGCTCTCGCGACTATGGATTGAGATGTGTCGCCCTTGCGGTACTGGCTAATGCCAAACGATGCAGTGACAACTCCAACTGGGTTTTTATTTTCTGTGACTTGAAGGTTTTGAGAAGAAAGGTCAAGGCGGATTTGTTCGGCTACAAGGAATGCTCCGTTCAGGTCTGTGCTGGGAAGTATGAGCGCAAACTCCTCTCCGCCATAACGCGTAACGATATCTCGACCTTTGACATTCTTAATCATTATTTTTGCAAATAATTTCAAAATTGCATCGCCGACGAGGTGTCCAAAATTGTCATTAACGATTTTAAAGTTGTCTAAATCAGCAATGATAACAGAAAAATGAATACATTTTTCTTGGGCAAGTTGAAGGTTTTGGGCAAGTGATATGTTAAACTTTTTACGATTTCCTATAAGTGTCAATGGGTCTGTTAGTTCGTTTTTTCTTGACTTTCTAAGGTCCTCGTTTAGCTCCTCCAATGAACTTACTGCTGTTGAAAGTTCTTGTTTGAGTTTCGAAGAGTTTTTTGTAACTTTCTCATTTTCAGAAATTAATGCTTTGACCACGAGCTTTAAATTCTCGGGAGTGGGGTTGGCGTTCAGTTCAGCGTTGGCCTCTATCAGGGAGTTTTCATAGCCGTCATTGAGATTTATATGCGATGTCAGCATGCTCATTAGTTGAAGGCACGCCTCTTCCAGATCTTCACCAATTTCATTTATTTGTTGGTGATTGTTATCAGCAAAACTCTGGTGAATAAGTTCAATATCTTGCTGACTTAGGTGTTTTCCACGATCTATGATGGCATCAATTTGCTGATTGAGATCTTTGTCATTTCCTTGTACATATTGGTACCAAAGGTCGTACGTTTGTGGGACTGGCGGTGTCGTGTGAGTTTCTACCAATTTAAAAACATCATTTGCCACCTTAACAGAGTGGGCATACTCGGAATCGATGTTATCTGTATTGTCGATATCTGGAATGGATATTTGATAGTTTTTTTGTAGCATATTTTGTCACTCTGAAAATAAAATTGTTTTGTTTAGCGGACTTAGAAACCACAAGTTTCCCTGTGTGCTATCCTCAGTTTTTTAAAACAGTGTTGAGAGGGTGTGCAGTAAAAACGATCGACACTCGAGTACGATATAATTCCGTAGCCTTTTCCCTTTGGTGTTAACCGTGAACAAGAAACCACATACTCGACGACCAGTGGGCTAAAAGAGTCTATTTGAAATAAAAACCCGAATTCATTGCTCTGAGGTAATTGGGTTGGTAAGGCAACTGATGATATCGCAAGTATAGTAAAAAAGGACATGCTTCTTCCTCTGTCGGAATTGAGTTGGATGCAAGCATGGCCAAGCATTAGCTATCGCAATTAAGCAACGACTATCGATTACCACCTTAAAAAACAAACTGGGGTGACAAGCGCACAAAACAATGTGGATAAAAACTTATGAAAGGAAATATCGGATTTGAACCGATGTGGCTTTTTGGCATCATGCCTTTAATTGTTCGCTATTTGGTATATGCGAAAACTAGCCACAAATTAAATTAACCTTGAAAAGTTGACAAAAGGTAAAAGTGAGGCACTCCCCAATATTCGGACAGTTCTTGGTTCGATTTAAGCTTCGGGCAAGCTTTAACTCTTAACAATTCCTTAACAAACTTTTTGGGGGTGTTATGAGCAGCGTACAACTCTTTTCGATAGCTTCGCAAAAGGCCCAGTGGCTTACAGAGAAGCAAGGGGTTATTGCAAGTAACATTGCAAATGCAAGTACTACTGGATATCAATCGCGTGAAATTGAACCATTTTCAAGCATTTTAAAATCTCAAGCATCAGGTTTTTCTGGTGGCTTAAGTCGAACTCATTCAAAGCATCTTAATGCGCAAGGAATTACTGATCGTTCGCATGCTTCGAAAGGTACAACTCAAAGCATTGAAATATCACACTCAGGGAACTCTGTTTCTATTGAAGCTGAATTAATAAAGGGTAGTGAAGTTGCGCGATCGTATGCGCTCAACGCAAATATAGTGAAGTCATTTCATCGTATGTTATTGATGAGTGTGAAAGGTTAAAGATGGACCCACTATTAAGCCCAGCAAGGATAGCAGCATCTGGTATGAGCGCTCAGTCTGAACGTTTGCTTATCATCTCAGAAAATATTGCCAATGCGCGCTCAACGGGAAATACGCCAGGTGCCAACCCTTATGCGCGGAAAACGATTAGTTTCACCAGTGAGGTTGACCGAGCATCAGGCGTAAACTTAATAAAAGTTTCAAGCTATGGTGTTGATCGCTCACCATTTAAAGTTGAATTAAATCCGGGAAGTCCTGCTGCAGATCAGAATGGCTATGTGAAATTACCAAATGTGAATCCGTTGATTGAAATGGCTGATATGCGCCAAGCCAATCGAATTTACCAAGCCAATCTGCAGATTTACAAACAGTCAAGAGAGTTAGTCTCTATGACCTTAGACCTGATGAGGACCTAGATAGATGATAGATGCAATCGGTAATACGAATTTTGTTTCGGGAACAAGTTTTTCGAAAGTTTCAGTTGGCAATAATATAGCAACAAATCCGTCGGGTGGATTTGACGAAGTAATGAAAAATGTGGCGTCAACGGCAGTGGATACCATCACTAAGGCCGAAACAACGGCCATTGCGGGCATATCTGATAAAGCATCAATTCAGCAAGTAGTTGACCAAGTAATGGCAGCTGAGCGCACGCTGCAAACTGCAATCGCTGTTCGAGATAAAGTGGTATCAGCCTATCAAGAAATTAGCCGTATGGCGATCTAAAGAATTTAGGAGAATATGAATAATGAAAGCCCTCGCAATTGCAGCAACTGGTATGGCCGCCCAGCAACTTAACGTAGAGGTTATTGCCAATAATATTGCCAACATCAATACGACAGGATTCAAACGGGCTCGGGCAGAGTTTACAGATTTACTTTACCAAGCAGAGCGACTTCCTGGCGTTGCAAACCGCGGCGGTGAAAATGCTATTCCTGAAGGTGCTATGGTAGGGCTAGGCGTTAGATCTGCTGCCGTGCGTAAACTGCACCTTCAAGGTGCGTTAGCCCATACTTCAAACAAACTTGACGTGGCACTAACAGGACGGGGATGGTTTCAAATTAATAACAGTTCTGGAGAGACTCTTTATACGCGGGCGGGTGCCTTTAATAAAAGCTCAACTGGCCAATTAGTGACGCTAGATGGCTATGTTGTACAACCAGAAATAACCATTCCTCAAAATACATTGGAAGTTGTAATCAATAAGACTGGACAAGTTTTTGCTCGAATTAGCGGGCAAACAGAATTGGAAGAACTAGGTCAACTTTCTTTGGCTAATTTTGCTAATGACAGTGGCTTAGACCCATTGGGTGGTAATTTATTTCGTGAAACCGCAGCTTCAGGTGCCGCTGTTACTGGCGTCCCTGGTGATGTTGGGTTTGCAACAGTCAATCAAGGGTATTTGGAAAGTTCAAATGTTGATCCTGTTCGCGAAATTACTGAATTGATCGCGGCACAACGTGCCTATGAAATGAACTCAAAGGTAATCCAAGCAGCAGATGAAATGGCTGGAACAGTTGCAAAAGGTATTCGCTAAATGCGACGTTGGTTGATGATTGTTGGCAATCTGGCCTTTGGGACTGTCTTATTGACTGGCCATCAAGCTCAAGCTGAAGGCATTTTAATTGTACCAGTAATTACAATTTATCCTGGCGAAAAAATTCAAATTAATATGCTTCGAGAAGCGCGTTTTGTAGATGTGTATATTGCCCGTGGCGGCAAGGTGCGTGGCAAGGCAGAAGTTATTGGAAAAGTAGCTAACAGAACTTTGGTCGCGGGGCGCCCGATTGAGCGGCGATTTTTACGCCAGGCATATACTGTAAAAGTAGGGCAGGTTGTTACTCTTCGTTATAAATTAGGTGGTCTCTCAATCGTCACAAAAGCGATGTCTTTAAAATCTGCGACCGTCGGGCAAGTTATCCAAACGCGTAATATCGATACTGGTTTACAGGTTATCGGTACTGTACGGGCCGACGGTTCGGTGGAAGTGCTGACCAAATGAAATCATTCCTGCCATTTTTCTTACTATGCGCGATGTTTTTGAATGTTTTGCCAAGTTTATCGGCGGCGCGCATAAAAGATATTGTGACTATTCGCGGTGTTCGCGACAATCAACTTATTGGTTATGGTTTGGTTGTTGGTCTAAATGGTACAGGTGATAATTTACGAAATTCACCATTTACAGAGCAGGCTTTGCGGATAATGCTTGAACGCTTAGGCGCGAAATTCGAACGCTCTACTTCGCAAACTAAAAACGTTGCGAGCGTCATGATAACGGCGACATTGCCACCTTTCATTAATAGAGGGTCAAAAATTGATGTAAATGTTTCTTCTTTGGGAGATGCGTCTTCTTTGGTTGGAGGTTCTCTTATTTTGACTCCAATGAAAGGGGCTGACCGTAAAATTTATGCGGTAGCTCAGGGTCCCTTGACTGTAACAGGGTTTGTGTCACAAGGACTGGCTGAAAGTGTAACGCAAGGCGTGCCAACAAGTGGGCGTATTCCCAATGGTGCAATAATTGAGCGCGAGGTCACCGGTTCATTTTTCAAACAGAAAAAAATTGTATTTGAATTGCGAAATCCAGATTTTAAAACATCAGTAATGATTTCCAAGGCGATTAATAAATATACTCGAAAACGTTATGGAAAGTCGCTGGCGTGGTCAAAGAATATGAGAACCATTGAGATTCAAAAACCGTCGAAAATATCGGTTGCTCACTTTATTGCCCAACTTGGTGACTTAACAGTTACCCCAGATTCGCCTGCCCGAGTTGTGATCGATGAGAGGACTGGTACCGTTGTTATCGGCGCTCAAGTTACGATTTCAACTGTCGCTGCAACACACGGAAATCTAACCGTTCGGATAACGGAAGTACCTCGTGTATCGCAACCAGGGCCTTTCTCCAACGGTAAAACCACGGTGACACCAGAAACCTTTGTAACGGGGAAAGAAAAGGGCGGTAGTTTAGCTATCCTCGTTGGCACCGATCTTTACGATTTGGTGGCAGGCTTAAATAGTATCGGCTTAAAACCTAAAGGTGTGATCGCTATTCTTCAAGCGATTAAAACAGCAGGCGCGCTTCAAGCAGATTTAATTGTCCAATGATTATACAGAAAATTTTTAGAAACTGGTTGTTGAGAGAGCTTATAAAATTAGCGTTAATCCCTATTGGGCTGGTTTTCTTTGTCAGTATGTCGATAGCGGTAGAACCGCAAAAGAAACCAACTGTTATAAAATCAGTCAGTCCAACTTTTGAAAAGGATTTCCACAAGTTTTGTTTCAATAATGGAGATGCAGCGCAAGATGCTAAAAATGTTTGGCAGGCTAAGAAGCTTGCAGAAATGGAAAAAAAACTAAAAAAGGTAATTCTACAATTTGAAAAAAAGCAAGCAGAGTATAAAAAATGGGTTGAACGCCGTGAGGCATTTGTCAGTAAAATGACGTTATCTTTGGTGGCAATTTACTCGATCATGGAACCAGATACAGCAGCAGCTCAAATTTCTCTGGTGGATTATGACACGGCGATATCTATTTTAATCAAGTTAAAGCCACGTGAAGCAAGTGCAATTTTGAACGAAATGTCACCTCAAAAGGCAAGTCGTTTAGTGAGTGTTATCAGCGGCTCAACGAAATTTCAAAAAAAGGAAAATAACTGATGCGGTACTTCATTGCTCTAAGTGCCGTCTTAACGATAGGTGGATGCGCAGCACATGTGGATGAAATTGGCGTTGCACCCAAAATGTCGAACGTCGGATCAGGGATTACATCAGCGCGCTACATTGCACCTACAGTTGCAATAAAACCGCGTACTAAAGCAATAAATTATTCTTTATGGCCAGGTAATCGCGAGAGCATTTTTCACGATCAAAGAGCTAAATTAACTGGTGATGTTTTAACGGTACACATCCAAATCGATGATAAGGCTGACCTTGCGAACAAGTTCAAACGTTCACGGGCTTCCAATAATAAATGGCGGGCAGGGGCAGATTTTTCTTATGACGGCTCGATGTTTTCCAGTGGTGGAGAGTATAAAGGCGGTATCGGTGCCAATGTTGACAACGGTACAAAGTTTAATGGATCTGGTTCTGTTGTTCGCTCTGAAAAAATCAAACTCTCAATAGCTGCAGTGATTACCCAGGTTTTACCAAATGGCAATTATATAATTGCAGGTACTCAGGAAGTGTTGGTCAATTTTGAAATGCGGGTGTTGTCGGTAGCAGGAATTGTGCGCCCGCAAGATGTTACTCAAGAAAATACCATCACATATGAAAAAATTGCTGAGGCTAGAATCTCATACGGCGGACGTGGGCGTTCAATGGAAGTTCAGCAACCAGGGTTTTTGCAGCAAATAATAACCAATGTGAACCCCTTTTAAGCGAGAATGAAGTGATGCCTGTATCAGATGATGTTTTGTCGCAAGTTGAGAAAGGAGATAGTTCCTCAAAAGGGACTATTTTTGGTGTTGTTATAGCGTCGCTAATTGCTGTTATGGTTGGCGGAGGGATGGGTACACAATTTTCTTCGTTAGTTCCGAGCTCTAAAACCCAAACAGTGCGACCAAAAAGCGTAGCGAATAAAGCTACTAAAAAACTCGACGGAATCTATGCTGGTGACCGAATAGTCAAAATATTATTACCAATTGTAACCAATTTGGCAGAGCCAAAGAATGCGTGGGTGCGGTTGGAGGGGGCTATCATTTTAAGCAACCATGAATCGATGAATTTTGATGCGTTGAATGCAAGAATCTCAGAAGATACTCTGGCTTATTTACGTACTTTAAGGATGATTGATTTGGAGGGTGCAAGTGCATTAGCATATCTGCGAGATGATCTAACAGAAAGAGCTCGTATTCGTTCCAAAGGGAAAATTCTAGAATTTGTGATTAGCTCGTTGGTCGTGGAATGAAATATATCATTCTAGCTCTTTCGGCACTTATGTTTTTAGCGATGCCAGCTATGGGACAAGATGTAACCTTTGGGGACTTTTTACCACCTGTTGAAAATTCAGCAACGGGAAAAATTATCCAAATGGTTGTTTTGCTAACGGTGCTGTCTGTAGCACCTGGGCTTTTGATTATGGTAACAAGTTTTACGCGTATCATTGTGGCATTGTCATTTTTGCGTTCTGGGATGGGTTTGCAGACAACGCCAGCAAATCTAATTCTGATTTCTCTAGCATTGTTTATGACATTTTTCATAATGGGGCCAACGACAGATAAGGCTTGGCAAAATGGCATCAAACCAATGATGGAAGATAAGATATCACAAGCCCAAGCCTACGAAAATGTGGTACAGCCATTTCGCCGCTTTATGTTGGATCAAGTGCGGGCCAAAGATATTCATATGTTTCAAGACTTAGCTAGTAAGAGTTTTGGAAGGGAAAACAAGGATGAAAAGGCAAGGAATGGCAAGTCTGACAAGATTGACTTGAGAATCTTAATACCAGCTTTCATGATCTCAGAATTACGGAGAGGTTTTGAAATTGGTTTCTTAATCGTTTTGCCTTTTTTGGTTATAGATTTGGTTGTGGCAACTATTACCATGTCTATGGGAATGATGATGTTGCCGCCGACAGTGATCTCATTACCATTCAAAATATTGTTCTTCATATTGATTGATGGTTGGAATTTGTTGGTTGGAGGGTTGGTTAGGTCGTTCTTTTAGATTTTTAACTAAATTTTAACACCTATTGAATAATGTGTCCGAGTATAGTGGATTGGGCGCTTTTTAACTCTAGCCCAATGGCATGATGCCGTTTCACTGTGTCGGTGCAAGTCCGATATGTTCTTACAAAAATAGTATAAACTAGTAAGTAACGTAAAGGACTTGAAACTATGTCAATTATGACAAATGCATCAGCGATGACGGCGCTACAAACGCTTAATCAAACAAATTCAAACTTAGAAACAACTCAAAACCGTATTGCTACGGGCTATAAAGTAGCTACAGCATCTGACAGCGCAGCCTATTGGTCAATTGCGACAACAATGCGCTCTGATAACAAAGCTTTAGGCACAGTAACCGATGCACTTGGCTTGGGTGCAGCAACAGTTGATGTGGCCTATACTGCGATGGAGTCTAGCTTAGAAGTTGTCGACGAAATTAAAGCAAAAATTGTGGCTGCACGTGAACCGGGTGTTGATCGTGTTGCAATTCAAGCTGAAGTTGATGAGTTGCAAAATCAGTTGGTCAGTATTGCTAGTTCTGCATCATTTTCTGGTGAAAACTGGCTTTCAGTTGATTCTGGTGCTGTTGGTTACAATGCCAGTAAGTCAATAGTTGCATCATTCACGCGTTCTGCAACGGGCGTTACGGTCGGTACGATTGATGTAAACACCGCCAACGTTAAACTCTATGATGCTGATGCTGGCGGATCTGGTATACTTGACACTACAAGTACAACCACCAATGGAGCAGTAACGTATTCTGTAGCGACAGTAGATGTTTCTGCTTACACAGATTCCGTAGCTGATCTTGCAGACTTGGATGAAATTATTTCTACAGTTGATGGCGCACATCAGTCAATGACGACAGCGGCGAGTAACCTTGGTGCAACTAAGAAACGTGTTGATATGCAAAAAGATTTTGTTTCCAATCTTATGGATGCAATTTCGCGTGGAGTAGGTGAATTGGTTGATGCTGATATGACCGCTGAATCAACTCGTTTGAAAGCGTTACAAGTTCAACAACAGTTGGGTGTGCAAGCGCTAAGCATTGCAAACTCATCAAGTCAGAACGTCTTGTCCTTGTTCAGATAATTTCTACTTAATCTAATAGTACCGAATAATGCCGTGAGTTCTAAACTCGCGGCATTTTTTTTGGGCAGATCAACCCTCACGCAAGCCCAAGCAGCGATTATTTGTATTTTCCACTAGAAATATTGAGGGACTATGGCTTGGATTGACCGTTTTGGTGTTTTGACGGGGAATATTGGTAAACTCGGTGGTAAACGTATTGCCGTTTTGGGTTCAGTGGGCCTAACGGTTTTTCTGTTGGTAGCATTTGCAAGCGTTTTCCTATCGCGGCCCCAGTTTGAAGTTCTATACACAGGATTAGACCCTCAAGACATTGCTGCTATTGGTGTCGTTTTGAATGAAACTGACATCGGTTTTGATGTGAGCGAAGATGCAAAATCAATAAAAGTTGATTTTGGTCAGACCTCGCGTGCCAGAATGCTCTTGGCTCAAAAAAACTTGCCCAGAAGTTCAAAGGCAGGATATGAATTGTTCGATAATATGGGATCTCTCGGTCTAACATCATTTATGCAAGAGGTTACTTTAGTACGATCTTTAGAGGGCGAAATTGCACGCACAGTTCAACTTATTCAAGGTGTGAAGGCTGCGCGTGTGCACATCGTTATGGCTAAAAATAGTTCTTTTAGACGATCGTCTCGTACACCGACTGCCTCGATCGTTATTCGTACGGACTCAAGTTATTCAGAAAATTCGGCTGAATCGATCCGTCACTTGGTTTCGGCAGCCGTGCCAAGCTTAAGTGTGGATGCAGTCACTGTGATGAATACAAATGGATCACTACTTGCTTCTGGCGAAGATAAGCAATCTTTAGCGCCGCGCCGATTGGTGAGCCTAGAACGAACGATGAGTAAGGAGATTAAACAAAATATTCGAGCAACTCTTGTGCCATTTTTGGGACTTAATAATTTTCAACTCTCAGTAATTGTCAGGCTTAATACTGATAGGAGACAGGTTAAAGAAACAACTTATGATCCAGCATCGCGGGTTGAGCGATCTGTGCGTGAGATAAAGGAAAAGGGTTCTGCAAAAAACTCGATTTCTTCAAAAAAGGCCAGCGTTGATCAAGAGATACCTTCGGTAAAATCAGAAAATGGAAGTGGCAATAAAAATAGTGAAAGCAAAGAAAAAAAGGAAAAACTTATTAATTATGAAATTAGTTCTAAAACGGTTGATACCGTTGGTGATGGTTACATAATTAAGAAAATTTCTGTTGCAGCGGTCGTTAACAAGAAGATGTTGAACACGATAGATGGCAAAAAGCTGACTCCAGAACTCGAAGTAAAACATCAAAAAGATATTCAAGAATTGATTGCATCTGCAGCGGGATTTGATAAAAATCGGAATGATAATATTAAAGTAACGTTGGTTAATTTTTTTCAAAAAAACAATGAAATGGCACCAATCCTGGCACCAACATTTTCTTCGTACTTTGTTCGGCTTATACCAAACCTAATGAACGGAATAATTGTTCTGGTTGTTACGGGTCTGGTGATTTTTTTAGGTATTCGCCCAGCAACACGGGCCTTAGTAGAGATCGGTAATAAGCCACAGGATAAGGCTGGCAGTTTACCAGATTTAAGCAGCCAATCTGATAATAATTTTGCACTTGAACCAATTGAAGCTTTGCCCCCTCTTGATGGCATGAGTGGTGGTACGGTGAGCCCATTGGACAATGCATCATCTGCATCCAATAATTTAATTGAAGACGTGGTTGGAAATGTCTCTCAAGTGCCCATGCAACGCTTAGAGCAACTTATAGAATTTGATGAAAGTAAAGCAGCAGGTGTGCTTAAAAGTTGGGTTCATGAGGAAGGTTCGGCATGAATATTGTCCCTGCATCGGTTTATTTGGCCGACTTTTCACAAGAAGACATCCAAGATAAAGTGGTGATTAATCCGACCGTTCCTGAGATTCATGAGGATATGCTTGATGCGGTTGAGATAGCTCCTAAACAAGAGACAAATAAAAAGAACTGCAATATTGGCTTTGAAGAAGGCGGATTAAGTGCGGTTTCCGTCTCGGAAAAACTTGCGCTGCAGGAAAGCCATTTACGCGCTGAATATCAAGAAATAATTGAGAAACTAAAGATTGAGTTGGCTGAACAACTTGCAGAAAATGTCAGGCAACAATTTGAGCAAGGATTATATCGGATAAAAAACAACGTTTCAGGTGCTGTGCTGAATGCAATCAAACCTTTTGTGGATAGCTCGATTAAGAATAAAATCATGACAGACTTAATTGAGACTATTGAAAGTGTCAGTCATAATTTAAAGACATCAGAAGTGTTATTAAGTGGGAGTGAAAGCAAAATTCAGGGTATCAAAACACTTTTAGAAAATATGGGGTTTAAAGTAAGCTGTACTGTCACTGAGCAAAATGAAATCACCTTGGAAATCGATGACATGTGGATTGAGACCCGTTTCAAAGAATGGGAGGAAATGCTTTCGGGTTTTTCTCAAGCTGAGGCGGGGGAATGAATACGCAAGATAAAGACGAAGTTGTTATTGTACCCGAAATAATTGTTATCAAACGCAAACGTGGTGGTGAACCTGCTCATCATGGTGGGGTTTGGAAAATTGCTTATGCTGATTTTATGACTGCGATGATGGCGTTTTTTTTGGTGATGTGGCTAATCAATGCTTCAAATGAAGAAACAAAGGCACAGGTTGCAAGTTACTTCAATCCCGTCAAATTAGTTGATGCGTCGACTAATCCAAGGGGATTGAATGATAAAAAAGGTAATGATAGCACAACCAATAAAAAATCGAATGAAGTCCCGCCAGCAACTAAGCCTCTAAGTGGTGAAAATGTGAAACAGGAAACTGGTGGACTGGTCAAAAATGGATCTGGCAAAAAAATGGATCGGGAAGAAAAACTCCTCCAAAAACCATTGAAAATGCTGAATGAAATAGTCTTGGGGGCAAAAGGGGCGGGCACGCGCAGTTCAAAGACGCAAAAAAGGGCAAGTATTGAGCACCAATATAGGGATCCTTTTGCGCCAAAGAGTTGGAAGGTTTTGGAGGTGAAAACTAAACCGCGTTCAAATAAATCCATGTCTGCAAAACAAGTAAAAAAACCTTCGCTGGATAAAAAAACAAATGCAGAAGCAAAAAAGACCAAGTCGATCTCAAAAAAAGCCAAACTGGCAGCAATGAAAAAATTGAAAAAAAAGGTAAAGATTTTAACTGTTGAGGAGAAACCTGAGAAATTTGAGAAAAAACTGATAAAATCAAAAACACCGCAATTGCGTATGCGAAAAAAAGTTCAAAAGCTCCTAAAAGATATTTCTGTTACAACCAAGAACACTGATTTGAAAGGACAGCCAAGCGTCAACGTTACTAACACGAGTGAAGGCATTTTGATAAGCTTAACTGACAAGGCTGAGTTTGGGATGTTTAACGTAGCGTCAGCCAAGCCAACCAGAGAGCTTGTTCTTTTTATGGAAAAAATTGCGAAGGTTTTAAGCAAGCGTAGTGCTAAATTGGTTATCAGAGGACATACCGATGCTCGCCCTTTTCATTCTGAAAAATATGATAATTGGCGCCTTTCAACAGCACGTGCCCAAATTGCGAGATTTATGCTGATACGTGGTGGCATTCCAGAAACAAGGTTTGCCAGAATCGTTGGGTATGCTGATCGTAAATTGCTTCTTCCCGAAAAACCGTTTGATGCGCGTAATCGTCGAATTGAAATATTGTTACTGGAAGAATAACTATGAAGTTCTTAAAAAGCATATTACGTATGCTGCTTATGTTTTTCACCTTTATGAACGTAAGTGCTGCCAAAGAAGTTGAACCCTTTCAATATGCGCTAGCTCTGCAAAAACTGCAAGACCAGATCGTGTTGGGCAACTTAGAAGCCCATCAAGCTCAACTCAAGATGTTGAGACTTATGAGTAAGAGTTTTAAGCAAGCCCGTATTGTTGATTGGCAAGAGCGCAAAAATGCCGAAGCATTACTTATCTTCTTGTTGAGCGGTGGTAATCCAAATATCGCCATTGAATTGCTAGCAATCAAGAATCAACCAAATCTGCCTAAAGGGGTGTTAGCAGGCGCGTTAGCGTTTGTTTCTGGTGAACCAAAGGCAGCATTGAAATTTCTCGAACCTATTGTCTTAGAAGGCTTGTCTACAAATGTGGCAGCTCAAATTGCGCTTGCGAGAGCCAGTTTGTATGCGGGGCGAGATGATGGTTCTGGCCGTGCAATGGAACAACTTGCGTTGGTGCGGTTGCTCAAGCCTGGAACTTTGTTGGAGGAAGCTGCATTAAGACGTTCCGTTGCTATTGCGGGAGCAAATCGAGATAAAAAAGCGTTCATTAGAATGTCACGCTTGTATTCTAGGCGGTTTAACAAGTCTTATTATCGAAAAGATTTTATCTCAAACTTTTCTTATTATATTTCGATACTCGACTTTGGTTTTGATTCAAAGTTCATTGAAGACTTAGAAGAAATAATGAATCGGTTAAGCGAAGAAAACCGTGCCGCAATTTACATAACCGTCACAAGAGCTGCGATGCTTGATGGAAAAGTTCAACTGGCGACAATTTTGGGGCGTAAAGCGATTATCATATTGCAAAAACAACCGCTATTTGTCGCAAAGTCAAACTTATACCTTGGCGGTACACTCATCGTTTCTGGTAAGGAAAAAGAAGGAAGTGACTTGATTGATAAGGTAGATCGCCAGCTGTTAGATGTCCAAGATCAAGAGTTGCTTGATGCAATTATCCTTATTCTTGCAGAAATTCGGAAACCATTGATTACGACGCATTCTGTCGGTGAGAAAGCCATGAGCAAAATCACAAATGGAAAGCTTGGTGAAAGTAACGGCATGCAGAATTCGAAAACTGTTGATCGAGCTATTGATCTGATAAAAGGGGCGTCCAAAATACTGGAGAATAAAACTTATGGCCCAAATTGAGTTTCAAATTCCTATTGCTGCTAAAGCGAACAGGCGTTCCGATGGTTTTCGTTTAAAAGAAGTGCGTGATGATGGCCCGAAGGATGACAAAACGTTTTCTCAGTTAATAGAAGAAAAGGATAAAACTGAACTGTCTCATGATGTGACAAAAGTTATTGAGCGGGGCGATGTAGACAAATTAGATTTAAAGAAACCAATTAATGAAAGAGCATTGAAAGCATCTGAAACTGACTTGGCATTTGGTGAAAACAAGAGAGCGCATCGCGAACCAAAGGGCTTTAGAATGGAACATCAAAGTCTGGTAATTAAAGACCTACGAAATCACATGAGTGAGGCACGTCTTAAGAACCAGGTGGTTGGCGAGACTAATCATGCTGTTCAAAAACAAAGTGCTGTAGAAGCACCGTTTGTTAAGGTAACTAGTATTTCAAATATAGATAAAAAATATGATGTAGATTTGAAACAAATTTCTTTAGCTCTAACGCACAAAGCTAAGATGCCAACATCTTTCGGGCCAAATGAGAGTTTTCAATCTAAAACTCTATCCAATAAACCCCGAAAAAATGGAACTGAAATTCCAGATCGGATGACGCAAGTTGATGAACGTAATCGATTCGCAAAACTAGACATAAGAAACATTAGTTTATCTCATCGTGAGTTAGGTATGGATCGACATGTTGGTGAAGTTGATAAGTCGAATTTACTTCCAAAAAATAAGACGATGCCAATTAATATCAGAGAAATGCAAGAAGTCAGCAAGAAAGTCGAAATCTTCGAGCCGCAAAAAAAAGATAAATCACAGCCACTAGTCAAAATTTTATCTGTTGGACAAACTGGGCAAGTTTCTCCAAACGCTATAAGTCAAATACCCGAAAAAATAGGTATTTTGGTGTCACAAGAACTCCATAGTTTGAAGCCGAAAACGTTATTGACTTCGCAGTTTGAAAACGTGGAAACAAAGACTGTATCTAAATCAGTAAAATTTTTAACGATTCAACTCAAGCCAGAGAATCTGGGTACAATTTCGGTGAGAATGTCATTGGTAGGTCAAAAATTCGTGGTCTCCATCATTGCTGAAAACCACAACATTGCTGGTCGAATTAATGCTGATGTTGCAAACTTAAAGCTTCAAATTCAAGCGGCAGGATTAATCGTAGATGATATTTCTGTCAGTATAAAAGACTCTGAACTTGGTACGACTAGTAAGGATATTGGAGATGGTGGAGCATCAAAAACTTTTGATAGAGAAATGCCTAAGCAAGGACAAAGTACAGATCAAAACCCTGGGCAAAGTAAGAACCAAAGGGCTGCTAAAAACGAAAGTAAGAATTATGATCAGGACCTCCAACAAACGAGTAATGATGAGGATGTTTTGCATTCTGCTCGCGTTAGTTTGGATGGAGCTAAGTATCTTTAGTAGCTCCAGTTTTTCTGCTACATTTCGTCAAAAATGCGAACCTCATATAGCAGCCAGTGCCAAAACCCATGGGGTACCTTTGGGGTTCCTTTATGCCATTGGCTTGACAGAGACAGGAAATGCTAAATCAATGCACCCTTACGCCCTTAATGTGGCTGGCAAGGGCTTTTATCCCTCAAATAAAACCAAAGCATTAAACGTGTTTAGAGATGCTAGAGCCCGTGGTATTAAGATGATCGACCTAGGCTGTATGCAGATAAATTATTATTATCATTCCAAACAATTTAATTCGGTTGAGGAGATGTTGGATCCGCGCAAAAACGTTGACTATGCGGCGCGTTTTTTACAAAAACTCTTTAAACGAGAAGGCTCTTGGACACTCGCAGCAGCGCGTTATCACGCAGGTCCTAAAAACGTGGTTGCGCAGAAAAAATATGTTTGCACTGTTATTAGAAATTTAGTCGCGAGTGGCTTTGGAAAATGGACAAAAGAATCAAGATTTTTTTGTATGTAACGATCACCAAGTTAAAAATATTCAATATTTTTAACGGCTTAGGTTCGAGTTTTGACCTAAATTTGAGCTTGAAGTCGAATTTTTTTGCGGGGACCTTTTGGTCAAAAAAGCAAAACGCACCCAACGTACGAATCAACAACCAACGCATATATACCTAAAATCAAAAACATATCAACTGTTGGTTTGCGCAGGTGTGGAAAAATATCTAACCGATTCTAATGACCTGATTCGGTTAATTAAATGTTAAGCTGGGGAGTTAAACATGATTGTCATTGTGGACGAGCGCACACTAGTTATTGATGGGTATAAAATGGGTTTCAACCGTGAAGGTATCTCTTCGGCTGGGTTTGACCCGTTGGAATTTAATGAATGGATCTGGTCAGTTTCACCCAATGACTTATCAGCTGTTGAGGCCTTTTTGATCTCGGGGGACTCGCAAGACTTAGCACTGCCTGAAACAATAAAAAAACGTTCTAGCGCGCCAGTTATTGTGATGAGTGAAAACTCAGGTTTGCAAAATATTTTACAATTATTTTCAGTTGGTGTTGATGACGTGGTGCGTAAGCCAGTCCATGTCAAAGAGATAATTGCTCGGATGGGAGCAATAATAAATAGACAACAAGAACTTGCCAAAGAGTTTAATGCTGGCGAAATCAAAATATTTCTCGATGGGCGTCCACCAGTTATAAATGGTGCCGCGTTTCAGTTGCCACGGCGTGAGTATAGAATTCTTGAATATCTTGTCCGTAACAAGGGAAAACGTATCACCAAAGCTCAGTTATTCAATGTGGTTTATGGTTTGTTTGAAACCGAAGTCGATGAAAGTGTTGTTGAAAGCCATGTATCCAAACTACGCAAAAAACTACGTAAAGTGCTTGGCTATGATCCTGTGGATGCAAAACGTTTCTTAGGATATTGCTTAAACGTACCTTCAATCAATTAGTTACTCGCCAAGCTTAACACAAGATTGAGTTTGTTTGATTAGGCAGTGATTCTTTTAGTGAAGGAGATAGTTATGGGTGTTGGAAATGTAATGAGAACTGGGGTGTCTGGCATGCACGCTCAAGGAAATAAACTTTCAGCGGTTGCTGATAATATTGCTAACGCCGATACCACTGGTTACAAAAGAGCTGAGACTGAATTTTCTTCTCGAATTCCCCAGTCGGTTACTGGAGAATATGTGTCTGGTGGCGTTGATACGCGCTTGCGGCGCGCTGTCGATGAACAAGGAAGTTTACAATACACGGAATCTGTTACTGATTTAGCCATTCGTGGAAATGGGTTTTTCGTAGTTGAAGACCCAACAGGTGCAAAGGTCCTGACGAGGGCAGGTTCATTTGTCCCAGATTCAGAAGGGTATCTTGTTAACGCGGCTGGATTTTATTTACTAAGTTATGATGTAACAGAAGGCCAGAGCCCATCGCCGACGGCTAATGGATTTGCTGGGTTGACCCGCACTAGAATGTCTGACACCACACTAACGGCGCGCCCTTCAATAGTTGGTACCTTAAAATCAAATATTCCATCTAACGCAGCAACGATTGGTGCAGCATTGTTGCCATCAACCAATGGCGCTCTTTCCGAATATACGGCAAAAACGTCGTTGGTTGCCTTTGACAATTTAGGCAATGAAGAATTAGTCGATGTCTATTATTCTAAAACGGCGGCCAATACGTGGGAAGTATCAGTATATTCTCAAACCGATGCATCCCCAAGTGGTGGCTTTCCTTATTCAACAGCGGCACTTCTCACAGATACTCTTACTTTTGATCCAAGTACAGGAGGATTGACAGGTGCAAGCCCAACAAGTCTTACAATTGCGGTTCCAAATGGGCAAAATTTGTTAATTGACATATCGGGAACAACCCAGTTGGCCGCAGACTTTACCGTTCTAAATGCCCAAGTTGATGGCAACACCGCATCAGGATTTGATTTGTTAGAAATTGATAATACTGGGACGATGTACAGTTCATTTAGTGATGCATCTAGGGTAACTACTTTCATCATTCCTATTGCTACGGTTTCAAGTCCAAATAGTTTGCGCATGCTTCCTGGAGATGTTTTCCAAACCACAAAAGATTCTGGTGATGTTCTTGTTGGATTTGCAAAGACAGGCGGCCGTGGCTCCATCATATCAGGTGCTAAAGAACGTTCGACTGTTGATTTGGCAACGGAGTTAACACAAATGATTGAAGCCCAACGAGGGTATCAAGCCAATTCAAAAGTGTTTCAGGCTGGCTCAGAATTATTGGATGTTGTTGTTAACCTAAAACGATAAAAATCTATTTGTGAGGGATGTGATTCATGATGAATTTAACAGCCGCTATTAATGCCGCTCGCTCATCAATTACTGCGCGATCGGTGGAATCTGCAGCCACGGCTGAAAATATAAGCAATGTAAATAACCCGAATTTTACACGACGACAGACAGAAGCTGTAAGTGTGCCAGGTGGAGGCGTACTGAAAGTAAAAATTTCACGCGCCGATGATATTGCCCAGTTCCGGCAATTCTTGGAAGTGACTTCGAGTAGCACTCGTAGCCAAGTTATTGTTGATGGCTTGAGGAGTCTAGAACGAACAATTGGTGATCCTGAAACAGAAATGTCACCAGCTGCTTTGATAACAAAATTTCAAAATGCTTTGCAAGCATATGCGAGCATTCCTCACGATCCAGTTGTTGCTGAAAATGCAATTTATACTGCGAATAACCTTGCAAAAGGGCTTAATGATGCAACTAGTGTCGTTCAGCAAACTAGAGCAAAAGCTGATGCCGATATTGGTAAATCTGTCGATAAAATAAACCTTCTTTTGACAAGATTTCACGCCGCAAACAGCGATATTGTGCGAGGTTCAGGATCTCCTAGTGAATTGGTTTCGCTTTTAGATGAACGTGACAGTGTTTTGGCACAGCTCTCCCAAGAACTTGATATTCGTACAGTCAGTGGAAAAAATAATGATTTGGCAGTATACGCTCAAGGCGGAGCGGTTTTGTATGAAAAACAACCACGCCTAGTTTCTTTTGAACCTGTATCGATATATTCGCCAAATACAGTTGGAAATCAGGTCTTTATTGATGGTGTTCGGGTTACTGGAAACCCAGCAACAATGGGGATGAATTCAGGTAGACTCAGTGGTTTGATTGAGGTGCGTGATACTATCTCTATTACATTCCAAAATCAGCTGGATGAAGTTGCTCGAGGTCTTATTGAGGCGTTTGCCGAAACAGATCAAAGTGCGGTCCCTACGTTACCTGATGCCGCGGGCTTGTTTAGTTACACTGGTGGGCCAGCAGTTCCCCCAACGGGTACGCTAGTCGTTGGGCTTGCGGGACAAATTTTTATTAATCCTAACGTTGACTCCAACGTCGGAGGGAATGTGAATTTACTACGAGACGGATCAATTTCAAACCCAGGTAATCCTGCTTATACTTATAACGTGACAGGAGCGGCTGGTTTCTCAGATAGAGTATCATCGCTGTTTGATGCATTATCTAGCGATCGTACATTTGATGGGAACGCAAACCTAGGTGTTAGCCAATCGTTGGCTGCGTTTTCAAATTCTTCAGCTTCCTGGTTTGAAAGTATGAGGGCCAATCAGACAAATGATGCGGAATACAAAGCGACTTTGTTGGCTCGGTCTTCGCAGGCCTTGTCCCAGTCCACAGGTGTTAATCTTGATAATGAATTAGCATTGATGATGGAATTGGAACGATCGTATGAAGCATCTGCCCGTTTGCTAAGTACGATTGACTCGATGTTTTCAACCCTGTTAGCCTCGATGAGATAATTATGAGATCAACTCTTGTACCATTCCATGTAGCATCGAACAATACGTTGCTATCAATTGGTAAAATACAAAAAAATTTAAATGAAGCACAAGTTGAGCTCTCGAGCGGCCGTTGGCAGGATGTTGGATACAAGCTTGCCGAAAATACTGGGCTAGTCCTTGATTACCGGGCTCAATTGTCATTGTCTGAAACAATAAAGAGCAGCAATGCGGTTGTAAAAATTCGCGCTGAGTTTACTCAAGAAGCTCTATCGGTAATATCGAATGAGGCTCAAAATTTTTTGGCAACAACTATTGCATCGCGCAGTAATCAACTTTCTGCCGAGGTTACGCTGTCGAGTATTTCTGAAAGCTACAAGTCTGTACTCGGAGCACTTAACACAAGTGTCAATGGTGTTTCGATTTTCTCTGGTATCAACGTAGAGCAACCACCATTTGAAAACTACTTTGAAACTCCACCACCTGCTTCGAAACAGGCTGTTGATGCAGCTTTCTTCGCTGAATTTGGGTTCGCACAATCAAGTCCAGCAGTTTCAACGATTAGTGTCGCAGCGATGGAAAGCTTTATCGATAATGCGTTTTCGAACCTTTTTGATAGCCCTGACTGGGAAACCAATTGGTCAAAAGCATCAAGCAATAATTTAGCGACACGAATTGGCTTTAATGAAACGATGTCAACATCGGTGAATGCCAACACGTCAGCAATGCGCAAGCTTACCATGGCATACACAATGGCGAGTGATCTTGGAACAACTGAACAAAATGGTGCAGTTTTTCAAATGGTCATGGATAAATCCGCGCAAATGATAAGCGACACAATTGATGAATTAAATCAAGTTAGAGCGACAGTTGGTGTTATCGAAGAGCGGGTAAAGTTGGCTGAAGAAAGGTTAGATGTGCAAAGCAATATTTTCCAAAAACTAATTGGGAACTATGAGGGAGTTGATGCAACTGAAGTTGCCGTCAGGATCAATTCGTTGAGCACTCAACTTGAAACTGCATATGTATTGACTGGCAAAATAAATCAGCTTTCATTGCTGAAATATTTCTAAATTTAAATTGAACATAGGGTTGGATTTGTGAATTATGTACCAAAGTAGTTACCAAGAAATCAGAAATGACGGCAGTCAAGCTGAGCGCGAAAATGAATCTGTAGCTTTTGATAAAGCATTAGAACTTTTATACGCTGCCCAAGAACATGGCATTGGGTCGATGCAAGCTATTGAGGCGCAGTTTTTTGTCCACCGGCTTTGGGTGTTCTTTATCGAGGACCTGACAAAAAAAGAAAATGGTTTCGATGATATTTTAAAGGCAGATATCATTTCAGTGGGAATTTGGGTGCTGCAAGAAATAGAGCGTTTACGCCAGGGCCAAAGTAAAGATTTTAAAAATTTGATAGAGGTTTCAAAGATGTTGAAACAGGGCTTATCATGAAGCATACTATTCAAATATCATTGAGGGCTGGTGAAACTATTTTCATAAATGGAGCGATGGTTCGCGTTGATCGAAAGACCTCATTGGAATTTCTCAACACCGTCACTTTTCTTCTTGAAAGCCATATGTTGAAGCCGAGTCAAGCCACAACACCACTTAAAAAAATGTACACTAATTTACAAAAGTTACTCGTTGACCCAGAAGCGGGTTTTGAAACGCGTCAAAACTTCTATCAAATGCACACTCAAATTGTCGCGATGTGCCCAAGCGATGACCTTGCAGAGGGTTTAATAGAGGTGAAAAATTTAGTTAATTCTGCTCGTAACTTTGAAGCACTTAAAACTCTACGAAAACTATTTGTTATCGAGGACATGATGTTGAAGGCGATGCAACGTGAGCAAGCACAGAACGATGAGCCAATTGAAGAACTTAAAACAATGCAAAGGAGTTAAATATGCCTGTACAAGCTGTTGGAACGCAAGCCACCCAATCACAAAGCGTGAGTGAGGCCTCACAAAAAGCAACCTTGGATTATGATGCTTTTTTGCAATTAATGGTAGCGGAAATGCAATATCAAGATCCAACAAAACCGATGGATTCGAGCCAGTATATGGCTCAACTTGCCTCGTTCTCTTCTGTTGAGCAAGCCATTCAAACAAATGCAAGACTTGATACAGTGATAGCTAATCTCGCGATGGCCCAAGGACCAGCAACTATAGGTAAAACGGTTACCTCTGCTGATGGTAGCCAGACTGGTGTGGTAACGAGCGTCCAGTTTTTCTCAGATTCTGTTGTGGCAACACTGGAGAGCGGCGCGCAAGTTAAGCTTGGTCCCGGGGTTAGGGTTTCAAACTAATGAATCAAGCCGATGCACTCGACCTTGTTAGGGTCGCAATTTGGGTGGTGATAACTGCATCTGGTCCAGCTGTCTTGGCTGCAATGGTGATTGGACTATCGATTGCTTTGATCCAAGCGCTGACACAAGTTCAAGAAATAACGTTAACTTTTATTCCCAAAATTGTTGTTATCTTTTTTGTTCTTATCGCAACAGCTCCATTTATCGGTGCTGAAATTCAAAAGTTTACAGACATTGTTTATGGCCGCATTGAAAGCGGATTTGGTTAAAATAACAAACGGTTACTTTTCAACCGTCAGGATTTTTTATGTCAGAAGAACCTTTTGGCGCCGCTGGCATGGGCCAAACGTCCCACTATCGAGATACAGGATTTGCGATTGGTATTCTTGCCATATTGATGATCTTATTTTTGCCCGTCCCTGCCACATTACTGGACTTGGGATTAGCATTGTCAATTGCGCTTTCAGTATTGATTTTAATGGTTTCTTTGTGGATTGAGAAGCCATTGGATTTTTCGGCGTTTCCAACAATTTTACTGATTGCGACCATGTTGCGTCTATCCTTAAATATTGCTTCGACACGGTTGATCTTAGCGAACGGAAATGAGGGGTATACAGCTGCAGGAAACGTTATTGGCGGGTTTTCCACGTTTGTTATGAGTGGTGATTTTGTAATTGGATTAATAGTTTTTGCAATTTTGGTCATTATTAACTTTATGGTAATTACCAAGGGCGCAACGCGAATTGCTGAAGTTGGCGCACGCTTTACGCTTGATTCGATTCCAGGAAAACAGATGGCAATTGACGCTGATTTATCAGCGGGCTTGATAGATGAAAAACAAGCGCAATCTCGTCGTAAAGAATTGGAAGAAGAAAGTTCTTTTTTTGGTGCGATGGATGGTGCATCAAAATTTGTACGAGGAGATGCCGTTGCTGGATTAATCATCACTGCAATTAATATTTTTGGTGGCATTATTATTGGTGTAACGCGATATGACATGCCGATTAGTGAAGCCGCAGATGTTTTTACGCGACTATCAGTTGGTGATGGGCTGGTATCGCAAATACCTGCGTTGATCGTATCACTTGCAGCAGGCCTTCTGGTTTCAAAAGGGGGAAATCGAGGTTCTGCCGAGCATGTTGTTTTGGGGCAGTTGAGTAATTATCCAAAGGCATTAAATGTTGGCGCCTTGTTGATGTTGTTAATGGCCGTTGTGCCTGGGATGCCATTTTTCCCCTTTGCAACAATAGCTGGGATTTTAAGTTTTTCTGCATATACAATTTCCTCAAACAAAGAGAAAAACCATGAGAAATTACTTGAAAAGGCCCACCAAGAAACTCAGGAAAAAACCCTCGAAGCGCAGAACAATATACAAGAGCTTCTTAAAATGCCCAGCATTGAACTGTGTCTTGGTAAGCAACTAGCATTGACATTCAATGCTTCGCAAGGTGAATTGACTAATCGGGTCGCTAAAATGAGGCGCAAATTTGCCACAAGCTTTGGATTTGTATTTCCTGAGATAAAACTCTCTGACAGTTTTGATACGGATCCCAAAAGTTATCAGATAAAGATGCATGGAACTGTTGCCGCTTCTCAAAAACTTAGAGCAGATGAACTGCTTTTAATTATAGGTGAACGCCAAGCACCAGATATCCCTGGTGAAGAAGCTAGAGAGCCTGCATTTGGCATGAAGGCGCTTTGGATTTCAAAAGTGTTTGAAAACGAAGCAAAAGTGGCAGGCTTCCAGCCTGTTGACGCCATGTCTGTAATGTTGACGCATTTAAGCGAAACTATTCGTAATAACCTAGCGACGCTTTTGTCTTATAAAGATATGCGAAAAATTCTTGATCGACTTGACCCTGAGTATCAACGTTTGATTGATGAAATTTGCCCTGCGCAAATTACTTATTCGGGTATTCAAGCAGTGTTCAAATTATTGCTGAGCGAAAGAGTATCAATTCGAAATCTAGATTTGATTCTTGAAGCGATTGCTGAAATTGCACCTCATGCTCAGCGTCCTGAACAAATTGTAGAGCATGTGCGAGTGAGGATTTCGCGTCAAATTTGTGGTGACCTGACCCAAGGACGTGCAATAAATGTTTTGCGCTTAGGTAATCGTTGGGACCTTGCTTTTCACGAAAGTATAAAACGAGATGATGTAAGCGATGCTGTTGAGTTCAGTATTGATCCTGCAATGATTGAAGAGTTTTCGACGGATGCTTCAACATCGATTCGAAAGTTGATGGATGCGGGCGAGCAGTTTGTATTGGTAACTGCACCAGACGCGAGGCCGTTTGTGCGTATGATAACAGAACGGCTTTTCCCAACACTGCCTGTGCTCTCCCAGCTTGAAATTGCACGGGGCGTAGAAATTGTCAATCTTGGGGAAATATCGTGACAGGCATGATGTTTGATTTGCCAAGTATCGTCATTTTAGTATTCCTATTTTTTTGCCGAATCGGATCTTGCCTAATGGTGATTCCAGGGTTCTCGACTTCTCGAGTTCCGATGCGAATACGACTTTATATAGCTATTTCAATTACCTTGTCACTAACTCCATTATTGCTTGATACCGTTGAAGAGAGCCTTTTGAAATCAGGATCAAGCCGAATAACCTTGTTGATTGTAAGTGAGATTTCAAAGGGATTGTTAATAGGCTTGATGGGAAGAATGTTTATGCTTTCGATCCAGTTTTCTGCATCGACAATAGCAATGTTCATTGGTATGGGGGCGATGCCAGGAACACCAATTGAAGGTCAAGAAGCAGTTCCAGCCTTGGTTTCGCTAATTACAGTTACCGCGACAGCATTGGTTTTTTTTACCGACTTACACTTAGAGATAATCTATGCATTGCTAGGTTCGTATGATGTTTCCCCAGTGGGCCAATGGCCGCAAATGAAAATGCAGTTAAATGATATTGTGAGAAATTTATCAAAAGCGATGTTTGTATCGATCCAAGCTAGTGCTCCCTTTTTTATATACGCCGTTTTGGTTAACCTGGCTATCGGGTTGGCCAATAAGCTGACCCCTCAGATTCCAATTTATTTTATTTCGCTGCCATTTGTATTGCTAGGTGGTTTGATGTTGTTATTTATTGTTTCCGATGAAATGTTGATATTGTTCATGCAAGGTTTTCGAGATTGGTTGCTAAATGGCTGATTTGAAAATACGACTGAAAAAATTAAAGCGGATGCTTGAAGTGCAAAAGCAGTTAAGGCAACTACATGAGTGGAAAGTATCTGATACTCAGGTAAAGAAAAATAAGGTTATTGAAGATAAAGATACTCTGGTTTCTGCGCTAAATCACTTCCACTCTAATGGCGCTTTGTTGTCCGATTTGATCGGAAGAAAGTTAACTGCCGTGTCCAAAAAAGGTTTAGCGTTAGATGTTATCTATTCAAGTCAATCCAAAGTCCTACAAGGTCAACAAAGAAAAGTAGTACAAATTGAGCGCGCTTTCATCGATGCGAAAAATGTTAGTATGGCTGAAGAGGCTAAACAAGACCTTCTCGAAGTCATTGAAATATCGTTGATGAAAAAGAGCTAAAGTCTATCAAGCCTCCCGCAAGCTAGCCTTGGAATAATTGGTCAGGGTAATTGCTTAGAAAGGGTTGTTTTGATGTCAATTTCACCTCCAACAGATATAATAATGGACGTTATAAACGCCGCAGATCCAACAAAAGTTCATTTAGGCAATAAACGTTTTGCGGCAATGGCGCCTGTGAAAAGTGCGGCAGAGTTGAATGGTGATAGTTTTGGCAAAATTGTAAAAACACTGCCGCCTGTGACCAATGTGGTTTCGCCACCAAACGGTAAAAATATTTCGAATACAGTAAAAGTCAATACCGAGATTCCCGCAGAGAGTATTAACGCTTATGCACGCCACGATGCGGTTCCAGGGGATAATTTGAAAAAAGCCCACCAAGAACTAGAAGGGCTGTTTCTACAGGGGGTTATTGCATCAATGTTAAGGGGGCAAGAAGGGACAATGTTCGGTAAAGGGGTTTCGGCTGACTATTGGAAGTCCTTTATGGCCAAAGCTATTGCAAGCGAGTTGACACAAGGCCAAGGCGTTGGGATATCAAAAGCAATGAGCACACCATCACTGTCAGCGGCAAAAAATGCAGGAGTAATCAACTCCGCTAGCCATTCAAATATAGGCATGCAATTTGAAAAACTATTTATGAGTGATCTTGGTATGGCTCCCGATCAAAACCAACAGCGTCGCGAAAACTTAGTCAGTAAAGTGATGTCAAATGGTTATTCCTGAGGCTACTGTTTACCCCAACAGGGTGGAAACGGATTTGCTTGAAGTCATGCAACGGCTCATAAATGTTGTAGAAGATGAAACCGATTGCCTTCGCGTCCACGACGTTAGTCAACTGGCGTCCCAACTGGAAAAGAAAAACCGTATCCTTCTTGAATTTAAAAGGGCACAAAAAACATTAATCGGAGTAGGTGAATCTTCTGCGTTGATTTCTCGGGCTAAGGTTTTGAAAGCGGCAATTGGGCGCAATCAGTCCGCAATCAAATTACATTTGTCGGCTACTAAGGAGTTTGCTAATTTCTTGGAAGAAGAAAACCGACGTCATGAAACAGACGGTACCTATTCGCGCTTAATTGGTATTAACGGTGTAAACGGTATAATCGTATGATTAAAATGGTTATGGTTGGTGTGTGGGTTTCCATTATAACTTTAGGGTCATTTTATGGGTCAATGGTTTGGGTATCAGGTCAACCACCAGAAATGGCGCCAACGTCATTTTTTGGAAAAGTAGAAAAAATAAAAACAGAAACTATAAGTGTACCAATTATATCTAACGGAGAAATATCTGGCTATGTTTTGGCAAAATTTACGTTCCTAGCAGATGCTATTCTGCTAAAATTAATGTCTGTTCCACCAGAATTAATTTTGTCTGATGAGGCATTTAGAGCGATTTATAGTGGATCATTACAGGATTTCAAAAAGTTGGAAAAATATGATCTAGCAACCTTGACTAAACGAATGCGTCTGAACGCCAATGCTCGAATTGGAGTAGAGATAGTGAAAGATGTTCTGGTGGATTCTATTAGCTATATTCCCAAAAGTGAATTGCGTAAAAGAGGGCGAAAGAAAGAATGATTACGGTGATCGCTACATTTCTTAAAACATACATTGTTGGCATTGTTGGTGCTAGCATTTCTACAACCTTTGCATTGTATATGTTTATTAATGGTCAGGAAAAAGAAGACTTACCGAATGTTGTAGTTGCTCACGTGCCCGTAATGAACCCTTTGGACAGTAAGCTGACAACAGCAAGTGTTCCTAGGCGGCCAAAGTTTACAAACAGCATCATGCTCCCCCAATCAGTGCGTCGAACCAGCTCTATTTCTAAACAATTGAACTCAGGTACCAATGTCTCTGTAAAGCAAGACATGTTAAAAATTGGCAGACTACCACCCCAAGATCCCCAAAGTTTGTACATCCTAAGGCTTGCCACTGGAGATATGGCTTTATTAGAAGGTAATGGTAAACTATGGAGTGTTCAACCTGGGCACATCCTACCAGGTACTGGCCGAGTATTGCAGATTAAGAAAAATGGAGCCAAATGGGTTGTTGTGACAACAAATGGTGAAATATCAGAATGAGTCTACAAGATCAGTATATACTTTACATTGGATGCTTTTTTGACTTGTCAGACGTGTGAAATTGTTTTGAATCAAAAACTACTATTGACCGCTCGGGCCTAGAGTTTATTTTGTCCCATAGGATTTTATAAAGCACAAGGTTTACGATACCAAAAAACAGGATCAAAAAAACAACTAGGCCAGGTATTCCAAAATAAATCATTGATCTTCCAATCTACTGACAAAGGAAAGTGGTGTTTAAGTTTCAATTTCCTATTTGTGGTCAACAGATAGGAAAATATTCCCAATCAGCTGCATGCCAAATCGAACGCCTTATGAATTGTACTAAAAAAATCAGTGCAAAGAGCGATAGGTATTGAAAAAATGTCGGATTGAACCTACACGGCTGCGCGGCTTCATGCCATTAGAATATCATGTTCTAAGCATCCGTATTCTTTGAGTTTAAAAAACAAAACTTTCAAGGGAGTTAACGTATTGGTTTTTTTGCTGAGTAAGGCGTTTTTAAATCTAGTGTGAGGCTGGATGCTTGGGTGAGTGTGATGTGTCTGGGGAGTTGCGTTAGCTGAACAATAAACTCGCTCAAGACTCAAATATTGATTTGAGTCAGATGGCGCGTTTGTCCATTGAAGTTGCCGAAACGGCAGATGTGATTAAATCAATTGCTTACAGGATGAAATTGCTTGTGTTAAATGCAAATATTGAAGCAGCCTGAGCAGGAGATGCTGGTGAAGGGTTTTCGGTACTAGCAGGTGGAATTAAAAGTTTAATCGAGTAGACGGAAAGCTCCACCGACGAAATTGATGGCATAATAAAAAGTTTACAAAAAGAAAGTAAGGGTGTTTTGTTGGAAATGGACAGTACAACTAACTCAGTTGTAACTGGCAAGTATGCTATTGAAAAGCCAGCGAACGAATGAGTGGTATCCGTGAAAAATAGAAAAAACTACAGATAATATGGCGCAGATCGCAACAATGCTAGCAGAATAAAAGCTTGCGTCTGAAGATGTCGCAAAGGGAATTACATCGATTGTTCTTGCGAGCTCACACAGTGTCAGAAATGTAGAGAAAACTATTGATTCAATGGATGCTATTGAGGAGTTAGCATCATGTCGAATCGCAAGCGTAGTTGAGTGCGATATACTAAACAAGGTTATCAAGCTGACTCAGGTAAATCATATTTTATGGAAAAAAATTGGTTCATACCCTAAGCAAATAGAAATTTTGGTTGTGGACGACACAAACGTAAGTCGAGCGTTGATTTGTAATGGTTTGACGGAACTAGGGTCAGGACTCATTAAAGCCACCATATAACGAAAGCTGCGATGCAAATGGCCGAGAGAAGGTGTGGGCGTATCTGTCATAGCGCGTTGTGATGCGCCGCCAGTCCTTCAGTCTGTCAAACATATTTTCAATTTTATGGCGTTGTTTGTGCAATGTTTTATCGTGTGGAATATCAGTTTTTTTGTTCTTTTTTGCTGGAATACAAGGCTTTATGCTTTTTCTTTTCAACCCATCCCTGAACCAGAACGTATCGTAACCGCGATCAGCCAACATGAATTTGCCACGTGGCAATTCATCTAACAATATTTCTGCACCCTTATAATCACTCATCTGACCTTACGATAAAAGTAACAAAACAGGGCGCGCCTAGCCATCGCAAACCGCATGCAATTTTGACGTTAAACCACCTTTTATCCGTCTAATAGCGCGGGGAACATCCCTTTTTTTAGCAGACTTGCTGCGATTCGATGGGCCTTTAAATGGGTTGCATCTATTTGCAATCGTTCAGGCGCACCTTGGGCTTGGACAAGAGCTTTGAATATTTTATCAAACACACCCATTTTACTCCAGCGGATAAAGCGGTTGTATAAGGTCTTGTAGGGGCCGTATTAACGAGGCGCATCATGCCATTGAAGGCCACGTTTCAAAATATGGATAATTGCCGCTAATAGCACGCCGATCATCAACGTGGGCCACGCTGTGAGACAACGGAAAATATGGTTCAATACGCGATATCTGTTCAGGTGTTAAATAATAAAAATTGCTCATGATGAAATCTCTTTCTCCAAATAGTGAATCATGAAATTTAATAGGTCCTGAGCCTAGGTATCATTAATCAACGTATTGTCAGAGACGGCGCAGAAGGTTTGCAAACTATTTTAGCGAACCCCGTCCATCTAATTATTTTAGATTATAATATGCCCAAAATGAACGGTTTAGAACTCTTGCGGGCAGTGCGAAGCCACCAACAAACTGCTAAAGTAGGGTTCATTTTAATTTCGGGGCGTAATGACCTAGCTCTTATTGAGCAAGGGCGCCAATTGGGGCTAGAATAACTTTCTAACCAAACCATTTTCAACCGCTGGGATCAAGGCTTGTTTGGAAGGTGTGGTTGGTAAGCTTGCATGAGTACACCCCTCCAGTCAAAAAACATAATTCATATTTTGCAAGGAGAGGCTTTGTTTCGAAAAATCCAGTATTGTATTGGGGTCATATGTTGCTGTTTGTTTAAATGGTCCTGTTGTGTGTGTTGGCGGTATGAAACATTTTTTGCTGCCACCAGCTAAGAAAGTTTCTGACAATGTAGATATCCAGTTATATGGTGTTCACTTGATGGAAGTCTTGGTCAGCGGGTCACCAAAAATTGGTGCTGATCGTGCAAGGTTAAAGGCAAAAGCTTTTGACGGTGCAAATTTGGTGGTAGGGTTAAGTAATGTTGGCCTATGGAATGTTGATTTTGAGATAAGCTTTCTTGAGTATGAAGGTATTGGGTTTGCGGACGGTGATACTGGTGGAAAACGAAGTCGCTGTATTCAATATTGGCACTGTTTCAGTGCGTGCCCGACAGCGTGTTGTCTTAAGCTAAGAGAAAGTGGTTGTGGCACCTGTGAAAAGTATGTCTGTCTCTGAGAGTGCACCCAAAAATTTCTTGTTGGACTTGACCCGCCTATTGGATGTTTTGACATTGGAGAGCTTGTAATAATTACTGTCAAAACTTTTTGGCCAGCTATTCTCAAGACGAACGCAATGACGTATTTGAAGCATT
>JAMOMM010000260.1 GCA_027067085.1 Hyphomicrobiales bacterium | reverse complement strand
GGCAATGCTGACGGTGGTTGCCGCAATTTTGATAAGAACTTCATTGTTTTTTGGTGAGGGTTTGGAAATGTTTTCGATCTTGACCACCTCAGGGCCGCCAAATTTTCGATAAACTGCTGCTTTCATCATATGTATTGTTTTCAAATGAGAGGGGGAATGTCAACGATAGAAGTGAGGTGGTTCATCTAAATACGTTGCTTTGGCGCAGGTCATGGCTGGAATCGTCAGAATTTGGTTCGCCTTTGGGGACGATGAATAGTTCACCTGCTTGACAGTGTGGGAAGGTTGGCCCTCGATGGTCATGGTCATTTCACCTTCGAGAACATAGCCAGTTTTTCTGAAAGTTTAATTGGTGTCATTCTGCTGCTTCCATTTGAGATGGCATCTGCGCGCCGATCTGAACTGTCACATTACCAAAGCTTTCGATGATGTGGCGGTTTAGGGCATCTATGGCGCAGCCTTTGGCGTTGGTTGAGCGCAGAAGGCCAATGTCGAAACTGCCAGGTGGTGGAAAACCATCTTGTTCGGTAAGGATACGCATGCCAGGTTTGACCACAAGGCGTGGCACAGCCGCGATGGCGATGCCTGCCATTACGGCCGCGTAAATGGCGTTAGCATTGCCGCTTGCGTAGGCAATGCGGTATTGTTTGTTGGTGCTTTCAATTGAATCAATCGCCATTTGTCTCCAGCTGCAACCCGTGTGAGAAAGTGCGAGAGGAATAACATCTTTTGAATGGGCGCTATGCTTATATGATGTGACCCAAACTAACTCTTCATGGCGGATAACGGTTTGAGTCAGCAGGCTTGCGCTTGTGGTGACAATGGATAAATCAAGATGGTTTTGGTCTATTGCTTGAGCTAGAGCTTGGCTTGATTGACATACAACATCGATTTGCACATTTGGGTGCGAGCGGGTGAAACGGGCGAGGATTTCGGGTAATAATTTATCGGCGTAATCATCTGGCGTGCCAAGGCTGACGAGGCCCGTTAATTCGGGCTGGCGGAAAGTGGCCACGGCTTCATCGTGGAGTTTTGTTATTCGGTGGGCGTAATCTAACAGACGATCACCATCAGGGGTGAGGACATTTTGGCGACCCTTTTTTTGAAATACGGGACGGCCGACAATTTCTTCTAAGCGCTTCATTTGCATAGAGATCGCGCCCTGAGATTTATGGACCTGTTTAGCTGCTTTTGAAAAACTTCCTGTTTGGGTGATGGCGATGAATGTTTTAAGCAAATCGGTTTCTAAAATGGGGGGCATGGTGTGGCCTATTTTATATAGTTCAATTTTATTGATGACAAACATTAAAACAATTCGTTTGATTAATCAATAAGGTTCGAACATATTGGATAAATAGACAGCCAAACAGGCAGCCAAACAGGCAAACTTTAATCGCATCATTTAAACAATAGCTGGTGCCGCGCAGAAGAGCATTTTGAAAAAATAGCGATTCTGTAAACAGGAGAACTATGCCATGACCGATCTTTCACTCCCAAACACATTAAGTGTAGAAAACGCACGTCACGAAGTGCACAGCCGCAATGAATTTAAGGCGTTTGAAGTTTTGGCGGCATCATCTAACAAGCCGAACGCGTTTATAAATAAACGCTGCCTCGGCTTGCTAGATGAAACTTTTAGCCCAATAAACTCCAAACGCTATAGGTATCAGCCATTGCGTTTGTATCGGAATTGGCAAGTTCGCCGCCTTGTCCGCAATATGCTTGATATGGAAGATGTGATGCTTGATGATGTTGGTATCGAGCGCCATGAAGTGCAATGGGCGGCACGCTTGCCACTTACCGTCAATGCCAGTATCGCCATGCACGAACGGGCGCGGCGGCGCAGAAGTTTAGCGCGGTAAAATATGATACAATGTTATTGAAAAAACACCTGAACTGGGAAACTGGTTTGGGCGTTTTTTGTTTGTGTTGGGTGGTTCTTATATTGCAGTGCGCTCGCGACTAAAATGTTTACACAAAAAGCATACGATATGAATATTAGACGCGCTTTTCGTTTGGCATGAATAATTCAGACTGGAAGTGCAACTCCCGACTGGCGTGGTTTTGTTGCAAATATCTTATGCACCCTGCTCAATTTAACGCATTAAATTTATAAGTTTGAAAACACGTACCCAATGCGGGCTTCGGTTTTGCAGTCGGCTTTGGGAACGCCTTTGTAGGCTTTGCTTGTGCAGGAGGCGGACCAGCCGAGTTTGACTTTATCGAACGCTGTATATTGTGCCACGGTGCCAAATTCAAAAACCTGAGTATTGGTTTTTGAAAGAACAACGATTTATCACTGGCCTTTGTGCATATCTTGTCATAATGCAGTGGCATGAGTTATTTCCAATTT
>JAMOMM010000259.1 GCA_027067085.1 Hyphomicrobiales bacterium | reverse complement strand
GCAAGCATTACGGCCTGCTATCTAAATCAGACTCTTGTTCTCGCCAGCCTTTATACAAAATGGGCCAGCGGGGCGATCATCGCCACCATGTATAATTCAGCTTTTGCCCGCCAGCCCTTGCAAAATGGGGCAGTCGGGGCGATCATCGCCGTGACAGTCGATAATAAGGTTAGATAGGGTTTTACGGAGGTCTTTAAGTTCGGCTAATTTTTGATCGATCTCTTTTAGGTGATGCTCTGCTAATATTTTTACATCGGCACTGGCGCGGTCTTGGTCTTCATAAAGCGATAAAAGCTTACGACAATCTTCGATTGAAAAACCCAACGAACGGGCCCGGGCCAAGAACTGCAACATATGGATTTCTCGTTCACCGTATTCACGATAACCATTTTCTTGGCGGCTGGCTTTTACCAACGATATATCATCGTAGTAGCGCACGGTTTTTACGGGTAATCCTACACTGTTTGCTGCGGCTTGAATGTTCATTTGAGTCAACTCCATAATTAGGCTCTCGCATATAAACATTCTAGTTACTAGAGTGTCAAGCTTACCTGCACCCGCACACGTCAAGAAAACCCGTGACAGTCTGTAGTCCTTGCGACACAATAGACAACGTAGTGTGTTTGGAACGTTTGGGAGGGCAAACCTTATGACACCAGAACAGATAAATAATTTCAGGATAGAACTTGGTCCCGCGTCCGAAATAGGCCTCGGCGCGGTATTGTTTATAATGATGTTTGCCGTGGCGCTTGGACTAAAGCCTGCAAACTTTAAGTTTTTCAAAGACAACCCAAAAGACTTTCCTGCGGGCATCATCGCTCAACTTATTGGCCTGCCCTTTCTTACCATCGCTTTGCTGTACGTAATGAACCCTGCCCCAACATTTGCGTTGGGAATGATTATTGTGGCGTGTTGCCCGGGTGGAAACGTATCTAACTTGTTGTCTTTGTTTGGACGGGCCAACACGGCGCTATCTGTTTCTCTCACTGCCACATCAAGCGTTGCAGCGGCGTTCTTCACACCAATTTCAATTTTGTTTTGGGCCTCACAATATGGCCCAACCGCAAAGCTATTACGCGAGATTGATTTTAGTATTTTAGGCTTTCTCGCTCAGGCATTAATCATTTTGGCGCTGCCGCTGGTGCTTGGTATGTTGATTGCCAAAAAGTGGCCCGATTTTGCACCTAAACTTCAAAAACCATTGGCGATGATTGGTGGGTTGGGGTTAATCATCATTACAGTGGTTGGCACGCTGAAATATTGGCATGTGTTGATGGCGATTGGGGCGATGATTATACCTCTGGTGGTTATTCATAACGCCCTTGCCTTGGCGCTAGGATATGGCACGGGCTGGTTGATAAAAAGTGACGTTCGTTCTCGCCGTACGCTGACCATTGAAGTGGGCATTCAAAACTCTGGCCTCGGATTGATTATTTTGCTCACCCAACTTAATGGCCTTGGTGGCGCGGCTATCATTACCGCGATGTGGGGCATTTGGCATATTATTTCGGGCGGCATTGTTGCTTGCCTGTTTAGATTTAGCGATAGGAAAAACTCAAATCATGTTTGATCTTAAAATTATCAATGCGAAAATTTATGACGGCAGTGGCGGCGAACCTTACGTGGCCAACATCGGCATCACTGATGGGTTGATTAAAGAGGTTGGTGAATGTGCGAACGATGCGACTAAAACCGTTGATGCGGCGGGCGCGATTGTAACGCCAGGATTTGTTGATTTGCACACCCATTATGACGGGCAAATATCGTGGGATGAAGAATTGCGGCCATCGGTTAATCATGGTGTCACCACCGCTGTTATGGGCAATTGCGGCGTTGGCTTTGCGCCGTGCCGTAAGGAGGATCACGACAAGCTTATCCGCTTGATGGAAGGCGTTGAAGATATTCCTGGTAGTGCACTGGCCGAAGGTTTGACATGGGATTGGGAAACCTTTCCTGAGTATATGGACGCGATTGATAAGCTACCCCACACGATAGATTTTGCTGTGCAGGTTCCACACGATCCAATTCGGGTTTATGCCATGGGGGATCGTGCGGTTTATAATGAACCAGCAAATGCGCAAGATATTCAAAAAATGCACGATATGGTGCGTGAGGCAATGGAAGCTGGAGCCGTTGGGTTCTCAACTGGTCGCAGCGACATTCACCGCACTGCCGATGGTGACTGGACCCCTGCATCCGAGGCTACGGCCGCCGAATTATCTGGCATTGGTGCGGCCATGAATGGCCTTGATTATGGTGTGTTGCAAGCGGTGAGCGATTTTAACCTTGAGCGCGATGGTGACGATTTCAACGAAGAATTTGACATCGTTGAAGCCTATTTCCGTTCGGGCAATGGGGC
>JAMOMM010000258.1 GCA_027067085.1 Hyphomicrobiales bacterium | reverse complement strand
CCCCATTCGCAGCAGGCATCATATGTTTTATCGGGTTGTTCTTTTTGCAAAATGTATTTGGCTTGGTTGTTAAATAATAATCATGCCAGTGCGTTCTTATGGGTTTCCTCATCAAGTATTTGCTTTGATACCACACCTTCACACTCGCACGTGTGTTTCGATCAATTAGAGAACCAAAGCCTAGAGCGTTTCATGTTTTGTTTGAATCACAAACACAACATGAAACGCAGAATTATCCGCAATTTCTTATCAAGGTCCTGGTTCAATTAAAACATGACAGACTCTAACCGACAAACCCCACACAACACTTTTGGCAACACCACATAAAAAACCCGACCCACAAATATTTGAGGGTCGGGCTATTATTAACTTGCTATGTAAAGCTGCTTTATTTAGGAGCGACTTTATTGAGGCTATCTGATTTCCAGATATTGCCAAAGGCACCTTTACCAGGATTTACGCCCACTGGTTTTTCCTCTTTCTTTTTGGATCCAGCAGCATCTTCTAGGTTGTTTGGTTTGAACACATTGCCAAAGTTGGTTTGTCCTGGGCTTTGCGATCCACTGTCTTTCTTCTTAGAATCAAAGACTTTTGGCCCCTTCATTTGACGCTCGCGAATTTTGTCACGAGCTTTTTGCTGAATGGCATCAATAGCTTTTTGCTGTATCGCTCTTTTTTGAGCTGTGTAGGCTTTTTTGGCTGGTTCAGGGTTGTAAACCTGAGCAAAGGCAATGATTGCCACAAAAATAGCTACAAAAGCGGCCAACATATAGGCAGCTGGATTACCAGCAAAGAAGCTTGGAGCCTTGAAGCCGCTTGTTACAGCACCAACTGGTGCACCATTAGCCAACGCAAGAACCACACGCCGTGACCTTACTTCATGGATTAGGGCACCGAGCACCGTCAAGCAAACAATAATGAATGCTAACGCCGAGATGGTCGGATCAATACCCAACCGCACTTTTTGCGACAAAACGATTGTCAGGGTCGCAAACTTTTGATGGGTAAAGATCGTTGTGTTGTAGTTTTCAAATGAAGCCAAGAAAGCCAGCACACCCGATGATGCCATTGCGGGCATCAAAAATGGCAGTTGAATTTTTCTAAATGCTTGCAAATGCGATGCACCTAAATCAAGCGCTGCTTCAGTTAAGCCAGTATCATAGCGCTGCAATCGAGCAACAAACACCAACATACAATAAGATGCGATGAAAGTTGATTGGCCAAGTACAGTTAAAAAGATACCATTTTGTAAGAAGCTATCTGCAGAGAACCCTAGGATTCTATTTATCTCTGCCCAGAATACCAAAGTCGAAATACCGATCACAACACCCGGCACCAAAATCGGCGCAATGATGAGTGTGTAATAGGTTGATCTTAACTTCGGCCAAATCTGAGTCAGAATGAGCGCGCCAGCCAGTCCCATTGATACGGAAAGAATAACCGTAAAGAACCCGACAAATAATGAATACTTTAATCCACGCAGGATTCTATCATCACTAAATAGTTTCGGGAACCATTCAAAGGTTAGCACTTCCCACGGCGTAATTTGCGGGAAAGAAGCCGAGTTAAATGCAGTGATACTCATCAAAATCAGCGGACCGATCAGATAGGTAAAAAACATGATTAGATAAAGCGCAAGTCCAATGCGAATATAGAGGGGTTGCTTAATCATTTGCCAATGTCCCCCATATTCACTTTAAACAATTTCATCACACTCAACACGATGAACAAACAAGCCAAGAGCAAGACAATCGCATAAGCCGATGCCTGAGGCCAGTTGCCGCCAGTGTTAAACCATTGATAAACAAGTTGCGTAAACCACAGACTCGACGGGCCGCCCAAAATTTGCGGTGCCGCAAGTGCGCCAGCTGAAAGCATGAACACCATTGTACAACCAGATGAAATACCCGGTTTTGCATAGGGAATAACAATCCGCTTATGGATCATCCACCATGGTGCACCCATGTCACGTGCCGCTTCAATCTGATTACGATCAAGGCTTTCGATGACGTTGTACATTGGGAAGATCATCAGCAGGATGTAAGCATATCCAAGTCCAGCATAGAGAGCCACATTCATACGAATGAAATCAACCGGACTGTCTATGACTGAAAAGAACATCAAGAATTCGTTCAATACGCCACTATCACCAAAGATGATTTTGAAAGCAAAGGCGCGTAGAATTTCATTGATCCAGTATGGGATGATTAGCAGAAGGACCAAAATCCGTACAAACCCGCCGCCCTTGGATTGGGCAAGGTAATAAGCAATGGGATAGCAAAGGAGAAGATCAAGTATGGTCACAAATGCTGCCGCAACCAAAGTTCTGACAAACACCATGAGATCGGTGTAGTTATAGCCG
>JAMOMM010000257.1 GCA_027067085.1 Hyphomicrobiales bacterium | reverse complement strand
CAAGGTCTGCGTGAATAAGAACAGCGCTCGCACCAAACCGCTCAAGCGCAACGCTTGCCGTTTCGCGCACATCACCTAAAATCATTTGTTCTGGTTCTGGGGTAGATGCTGGATTAGATTCAACGTGTCGATCAAACACATAAATATCCCGATCAGGCATAATCTCACGCATATGATCGAATGTGCGGCCATTGCCTAAGCCAAGTTCAAACGCAGGGCCATCTAAGCTTGCGGTTTCTTTTGCTGCGAAGTTCAAGCAAGCGCGTTGCGATACCATTCGGTTTATAAAAAAATCTAGACGGCTCAACAAAGTCTCCAGTTCTATTTATGGCAGCTTTTATCAGCTAACCTCACCAGCATATATGGATTCTAAACCGCATATTACAAATAAAGAATAAGTCACATTTTTTTGATTGAGGTTGCATCTTTAGGTTTGTGTAAATTTAAAAATTTGCGGCCGCTAGATTTTTCCTTTTACGCGTTCTTCGGTCCACGATTATCTCTTTTGTATTTGCGCTGATATTCACGCCGCTGCTTGGTAATTTCATACAAAACAATGCCGCTTGTCGTGCCGAGGTTGAGGCTTTCGATAATGCCGAACATGGGGACCGATACGCAAAATTTAGCGTTCTCAACGGCCAGTTTACTTATACCGCGCGATTCATTGCCGAACCAAACTGCTAGTCTTGGGCAGGTATAATCAGCTTCATGCAAAATGACATTTTCTTTGCCCTTTATATGGGGCGAGGTGACGATTGAGGTGAAGCGTTCAGTACGACCTTTATATCTTACTGTAAATGTCATAACATCCATTGGGAGGAGCAAAAACGCAACCTGCTAACTGCCAACCTTCTACACTTTTCAGGGTGTTTAAGCTTGTCCCAACAGAATGCTGTTGAAGATGATGTAAAAGCGAATTTGCAATAACATCGATAGCAAAAGCTAAACTGCTCGATTTGCCAACTTTAGTAATTGTACTCACTCGTGTTACATCAATACCTTGAAAATCAGTCGAACTAATAATTCTACGTTTAATTATCTTTTTTTGTTGTTTGTCAAAAGCGGTCAATTCTTGCTCACGTCTCGAAATATTACGCAAGCGATCAGCTTGGACTTCCATATTGTTCAGAACGATATTTTCAATCTCGTCGGAAAATAGGGCAATATGTTGACGGCCGAATGCTTTGGCCATAATGTCAATAGTGCTAACCAACCCTTGATAACACTGTGAGACTACCCGCGTATTTGAAGGGTGCCGAGACACAGATATGTTAGAGGAGTTTTCCGATTCACACCGATCAATGTGCTGTTGCATCATTTGATGAGATCTACGAGCGACACTTGCTTCTCGAGCTAAGTAAGTCACATATAAACTGTTGGCTTTCACTAATTCATAAATTTCCTCGCGGGATTGACTGGCGGTTTTTGCCCAATTGTCGTTGCCCGATCTAAAAGCATCGGTGATGTGAAGCTTGGTTTTAGGCGGTGCCGCAGCTTTAAACGACTCAAACGGTTCTCTGAAAACATTTTGCCAATAGTCAACATCTGCAGTAGGCAACATCAAGGCCGCTACAAGCCCAATTTGACCGTCATGGTCTTTAGTTAAATTCCTGACTTTAGCTGCGAGGCCAGCTTCATCAAGAAAGGCAATGGCATCTGGCTCAAACCTTGGACTTTGATTTTTTGTATTCATCAATTTCCTATAAAATATTAGCAATCATTTGACGAGCAAAAACCAATGAACTAAAAATTTCATCAGGCAAACCTTCTTAATGGAATATAAGCCATATGTCTTGGCAAAATGACTACGGATTAGGGGGGTAAATTTTCCGCTCACGCAAATTTTGCTTTGCAAAATGCTCCGCCAGGGCGGCCTGATCGGCCGAGGCCCGTCGGGCCTAGTTTCAAAATGGGATCGCATGGCTCCAGCGCGTGGCTGGAATTATCCGTATATTTCAGTGGAGGAGAACCGCGACGACTGGGGCCAAAGGCCCTCGGCGCTAATGCGCCGCGCCAGAGCAGCGTATGGCGAAGACATTAGCGGAAACAGGAACAAACTTACTCCCTCAATCCCCCTTGCTCACCCACTTCTTCATATCGCCACTTGAGTAATCAGCGTGCATGGCGCCCATGCTGGTTTTGTACCAGCTGAGTTTTTCGCGCAGGTTGACCACGGTGCCGACGATAATCATGGCAGGGCCTTTGACGTCGGCATCTTTCATCACATCACACAAAGTGGAAAGCGTGGCGGTGACGACTTGTTGGTTGGGACGGGTGCCGTTATCAATGACGGCAACGGGAAGGTCTGTTGCAGCGCCACGTTCGATAAAGCCTTTGCAAAGGTGGGGTAAATTTGAAAGCC
>JAMOMM010000256.1 GCA_027067085.1 Hyphomicrobiales bacterium | reverse complement strand
TGTGTATTCGTTTGAATTGCCCTTATAGGCAGACCTGCTATTGAGGGGCATCAAAGGAGTACATTTATGTTCAAGAAACTTTTTCTTCTATTTTCTATATCATTAAGCTTGGCTGTTGGCGCAGCCCAAGTACAAGCTCAAAAACTTGAAGTAGCCACGTTTGCGGGTGGATGTTTTTGGTGTATTGAAACAGATTTTGACAATGTAACAGGTGTGGTAAAAACTATTTCTGGATACACTGGCGGGCAGGGGCCCAACCCAACGTATAAAACCTATATTGCCAAAGGCCATATTGAGGCGTTGCAAATTACTTTTGATCCAAGCAAAACATCTTATGAAAAGTTGCTTGATGTGTTTTGGCATTCCGTTGACCCAACCGATGCAGGTGGTCAGTTTTGCGACCGTGGACACGGTTACATCACGGGTATTTTTGTCCGCAATAAAAGCCAAGCAGCAATCGCCAAAGCCTCAAAAGCAGCGTTGATTAAATCCAACCCAGATAAAAAAATTGTCACTGAAATTTTCACTGCAGGGAAATTCTATAACGCTGAACGGTATCACCAAGGTTATGGCGCACGAAACCCAATTAGATATAACTACTATCGGCGTGGCTGCGGGCGTGATGCGCGAGTTCGTGAACTGTGGGGCAAGCAAGCTCATCGTGGCATTAACAAGCACTAATCCACAAATAGTATTGGCTTTTTAAATTAACGCTTGAAACAGCCATATCGACTTCGGTAAGGCTGTGTTAAGGCTGTTTAATGACCAATCCACTTTATGATGCCTTGATAGGCGATAAATCAACCACGAACGCTCCCTTCCTGATTTCTCAGGAAGGCGAAGTGTTTTCTTATGGCCAGTTTACAGCACGCGCAGGACAAGCCGCTCACGCCTTGCAGCAACTTGGCGTTCGCCATGGTGATCGGGTTATGGTGCAGGCAGAAAAGAGCTTGGATGTCATCGCCTTGTACCTTGGCACTATTCGGTGTGGCGGTGTATTCGTTCCACTTAACACCACATATACGGCAAAAGAAGTTGAATACTTTCTAACAGACGCAGAACCAACCGTCTTTATTGCGAAACCTGAGAACGCTAAAAACTTAGAACCGATTGCAAACGCAGCGGGAGCAAAACTGTTGACCTTGTCAGATGATGGGCGTGGCACTTGGTTTGACTTTTGTGGCAACACTTGCTCGGCGGTTTTTGCCAGTGAATGCACAGGCAGTGATCTGGCCGCAATACTTTATACTTCTGGCACCACGGGGCTATCAAAGGGCGCAATGCTGACCCATGATAACCTGTTATCCAACGCCCAATCGTTGATGCAAGCATGGCACTTTACGAGCGATGACGTGATGCTGCACACCTTGCCAATTTACCATAGTCACGGGCTTTTCGTTGCTATAAACACGACGATGTTGGCTGGTGCATCAATGATTTTCAATCACAAGTTTGATGCTAAAAAAGTGATAGGCCAGCTTAAAGGTGCAACAGTCCTTATGGGGGTTCCAACTCATTATGTCAGATTGTTGAAGCAACCAGAATTAACAAAGCAGGCAACATCCAATATGCGTTTATTTACCTCTGGATCGGCCCCGTTGTTGGCACAAACTCACAACGATTTCACCTCCGTAACAGGTCATAAAATTCTTGAGCGCTACGGCCTGACCGAAACCAACATGAACACCTCCAATCCATATGAAGGCGAACGCCGTGCAGGCACTGTTGGCAAACCACTACCAGCTATTTCAGTCGAAGTGAGAAACCCAGAAACTGGGGAAAAAGTAGCAACAAATCAAACTGGTTCAATCGAAGTCAATGGCCCAAATGTATTCGCAGGCTATTGGCGTAACATGGAAAAGACCTATGCCGAATTTAGGGCTGATGGTTTCTTTATGACGGGGGATTTAGGTTTCTTTGATGACGATGGTTATCTCACAATTATCGGGCGCTCCAAAGACCTCGTAATTTCAGGGGGATTGAACGTTTATCCCAAAGAAGTTGAAAGCGAAATTGATGGCATTACGGGGGTTTTGGAGTCTGCTGTTATTGGTGTCCCCCACGAAGATTTTGGTGAAGCAGTCACGGCAATTATCGTAAAAAAGGACGACAACATTGTTACCAAACAAATGATATTTGATTGCCTAAATTCAAAATTAGCAAAGTTCAAACAGCCAAAAGAAATTGCTTTTGTTGACCAACTTCCCCGCAATGCGATGGGAAAGGTTCAAAAGAACTTACTACGTGATGAATACTGCGATTTGTTCTCAAATAAACGGTCATAAGTCAGTCAAGCTTTTCCCAAACTGTCACAAAAGTTACAACAAGCTATTGTTAACACCTTGAATATCGGCAATATTGACGCACGAGCAATATTGTAAAATTATTGCCGCTTTATTCTTTTGGGAGGAAAACATGCTTAAACTTATGACTGGCGTTGCTGCCAGCGCACTCTTTGCCATTTCACTGACAGTTTCAACAACAGCTGCAAATGCTGAAGAATGCAACCGTGGTACTTTGGACAAAGCCTATTGCGATCGCGATTTTGACCAGACAGCCGACTTGCCGCTTGATGAGTCTAAATGGGTAGATCCAAAAACTATTATTTTCACATACACACCAGTTGAAGATCCTGCTGTTTATTCAAACATCTGGAAAGGTTTTGTTGACCACATGGCCAAAACCACTGGTCGTAAAGTTATCTTTTTCCCTGTTCAGTCAAACGCTGCTCAACTAGAAGCCATGCGTTCAGGTCGTTTGCACGTTGCAGGCTTTAACACAGGTTCAAACCCAATTGCGGTTTCTTGTGCAGGTTTTGTACCGTTCGCAATGATGGCGAAAAATGATGGTTCATTTGGTTATGAAATGGAAATCATCGTACCAGCGGACAGTAAAATCGCCACCCCTAAAGATCTAAAAGGTAAAACACTAACCTTTACATCTCCAACGTCAAACTCTGGCTTTAAGGCTCCTTCTGCGATCCTTAAAGGTGAATTTGGCCTTGTAAAAGATAGAGATTTTAAAGCCGTATTTTCAGGCAAGCACGACAACTCTATTCTTGGTGTTTACAACGGCGACTACGAAGCAGCATCCATTGCCAACTCAGTTTGGACGCGTATGGAACGTCGCGGCGTAATCAAGCCAGGCAAAATCAAGTCAATCTATAAATCACAAACATTCCCAACCACAGGTTATGGCCATGCGCATAACTTGCATCCAGTATTGGTTGCAAAAATCAAGCAGGCATTTTTAACCTATAAATGGGGCGAAGGCTTTAAGAAAGAATTCAAAAAAGCTGACCGTTTCATTGGTATTACGCACAAGTTTGATTGGGCCGTTATCCGCGGTATCGATAAAGCAAACAACGTAAGCTACGATTGCAAATAACCACAAACTTTAAAACGAAATAACCGAGCCTAAGGTCCCTTAGGCTCGGACTTTTATATTATTTTATTTATTCTTGGGGTGGGAAAGCGTAAATGCTGCGTTTAGTTAATGTTCTTAAACGGTACAAAACGGGTGATGTTGCCCTAAATAATGTTAGTCTTGAAATTCCAGACGGTCAGGTTATTGCACTAATTGGTCCATCTGGTGCTGGTAAATCAACCCTTATTCGTTGTGTCAATCGCTTGGTCACACCTACCGAAGGAAAGATTTTTTTAGGTGATACTGAATTAACGGCTTTGTCATCAAGGGCACTGCGAAAAGCCCGCCGCCGCATGGGCATGATCTTTCAGGAATACGCCTTAGTTGAGCGTTTAACTGTAATGGAAAACGTCTTGTCGGGTCGCCTTGGCTATGTAGGGTTTTGGGCCAGTTGGTTCCGCAAGTTCCCTAAAAAAGATGTGCAAGAAGCTTATCGTCTTTTGGACCGAGTAGGCTTGATGGATATGGCTGATAAGCGCGCTGATGAACTTTCAGGTGGTCAACGCCAACGGGTCGGCATTTGCCGCGCTCTTATCCAAAACCCTGAACTTTTGCTTGTTGATGAACCAACTGCCAGCCTTGATCCAAAAACCTCACGCCAAATTATGCGTTTGATAAATGAGTTGTGTGCTGAACGTGGACTGGCCGCAATCATTAACATCCATGATGTGCATTTAGCACAAATGTACTCGCAACGCATTGTTGGCTTAAAGCTTGGCGAATTGGTCTTTGATGGACCACCAGATGGTCTTGTACCTGATGTGTTGACCGAAATTTATGGTGAAGAAGATTGGGAAGCCACCATTGAAGACGTTGATGAAGATGATGAAGACGTTGATGAAGATGGTGAAACAGAAGGACCGCGGACATGAGTGGTTCTTCATTTGACACGTCAAAACCTTCGGGGAGCTTTCCTGACACTTGGAAAAAGCCACCCTTCATCAAAAATAAAACCCTTCGCTGGCTGGTCTATTTGGCCGTTATTTTATACTTCGCAGCCGCGTTTGGCACCATGGATATTAACTGGACCCGCGCTTATGAAGGTTTGCCTCGCGGTGCAGAATTCATCGCTTCATTTTTTCCACCAACAATGATTGATTCAAATGGCGTAGATGTCAGCGGTACAATTGTCGAAGGTATTCTAGAAAGTATCTGGATGGCGATTGTTGCAACGGTTGCGGGCATTATTTTGTCTGTTCCAATCGGGCTTGGCGCCTCCCGTAACTTAGCCCCTACACCAGTTTATTTATTTTGTCGCGGTATCATCGCATCCTCTCGGACATTTCCAGAAGTGATTTTGGCCATTTTTGCGGTGAAGCTTTTCGGCTTTGGCTCATTTGCTGGGTTGGTTGCTTTATCAATAGGCACCATTGGTTTCTTTGCAAAATTACTAGCCGAAGATATTGAGATTACCGCTAAGTCTCCCAATGAAGCGATTGAATCAACAGGAGCAGGCTGGTTCCAATGGGTCAACTATGCCATTCAACCTCAAGTGTTGCCACGCATGATTGGTCTATCGGTCTATCGCTTAGACATCAATTTCCGTGAAAGTGCTGTGGTTGGTATCGTTGGCGGTGGTGGCATTGGCGCAACGCTCAAAACATCGTTTGAGCGTTATGACTTTTCAATTTCTGCAACAATTTTGTTATCAATCATCATCATCGTAATGATGCTTGAGTATTCATCTGGTTATCTTAGAAAGTGGGTGCAATAATGCCTATTATACAAACGCCTGGCGGCCCCACTTGGCAGCGGCGCACCACACCAAAACAATTGATTATTTGGTTTTCTTGGTTAGTTGGAATTGCTGTGGTCGTTTTTGCATGGCTACGCATTGCAGATAATGACTTACTATGGGTTTACATGCCGACTGTTGGACGCGAAGCTACTGACATGGTTTCACGAATGGTTCCACCTAAATGGTCTTACATTGATGTATTGTGGAAACCTATTTGGGATACTTTAAACATCGCCACAATCGGCACTGTGATGGCAATGATACTTGCTGTGCCAATTGCTTTTGCAGCAGCAGTGAATACAACACCGCATAGGGCTGTTCGTGCCGTTGCATTGTTTATTATTGTGGCATCGCGTTCGGTGAATTCACTCATTTGGGCGCTGGCATTGGTGTTCATTTTAGGCCCTGGCATTTTGGCTGGTACGCTAGCTATTGGTCTTCGCTCTATCGGTGGTTGTTCAAAGTTATTATATGAAGCAATTGAAGAGATTGACCACAAGCAGGTCGAAGCGATTGAAGCAACTGGCGCATCTCGGTTGCAACAAATGGCTTACGGCATCATGCCTCAAGTTATGCCGACATTTGCTGGCGTTGCCGTATTTCGCTGGGACATTAACGTGCGTGGCTCGACCATTCTTGGTTTGGTTGGTGCTGGTGGTATTGGCTTGCAACTATCAGGGTCGATGGCAACTTTGGCTTGGACACAAGTATCAATGATTTTGATTGCCATTCTAGGCACCGTGGTTATCTCAGAATACGTTTCAGCAAAAGTGCGTCACGCAATTATCTAGAGTTATTCATGTTTTCATTGACCTAGAGCGTTTCATGGTTTGTTTGAATCACAAACACTGCATGAAACGCAAGATTATCAATACCTTAAACTGGTCGGTCTGGTTCAATTTAAACCAGACCGACTCTAGAACGGCCTATTTAAGTGATTGAAACTACGGCGTTTCATGTCCTGTTTGTGATTCAAACAAAACATGAAACGCTCTAATAGTAGCTGAAAGCGCTAAGCAACAAGAGGCAGGGTCACGGCAAATGTGGCCCCGCCTTTTTCGTTTTTAATAGATAAAATTTCAATCGTTCCGCCATGGGACTTGATGATAGAAATTACGATTCCAAGGCCTAACCCCGTGCCACCGTCTGATCGTCGTGTGGTGAAAAACGGTGTAAAAATTTTGTCCTTGTTAGCGGGCGAAATACCATAGCCATCATCGCTAATATTAAAAACCACATTGCCACCAACCACGCGCCCAGTAATTTGCACTGTTTCAGCATTGTGGGATAAAGCGTTCTCAACCAAGTTTGAAAATAGGGTTTCAAAGTTTTCAGGTGAAAGGCCAACAGCACCAACCAGCTTAGTTATATCAACGACTTTATAGCGCGCGTTCAAAGCTTGCAGCCCATCAGCAATAATTGTTTTCTCACCACTTGGCACAATATTATCTGCCCGCGCCATTTCCAAAAGTCCCGACATGAGCTTTCTCAATCGGTCCGTATCGCTTTGAATGTTTGAAATAAACTTCTGGCGTTCATCGCTCGACATCGTTTCAAAGTGTTCGCCAAGCAACTCTGCAGCGCCTTGAATGGAAGTGAGAGGCGTTTTAAATTCATGGCTGACATGGCCCGCAAATTGGCTGAGATATTCAGATCGCGTGTGTAAAGCTTGTGCCATGTCTGAAAAGCTTTTGGACAATTGTGCCATCTCTTTGGTGCCCGGCCGCGCCATTGGTGCCATTGCATCCACATCACCGGCACCCACCAAACGCGCCCGTTCAACCAACCGTTTCATTGGCCGCGAAATCGTTCTTGATGTTAAAAAAGCCAACAATGCCGTAATGGCAATAATTGCAAGCGCCGCCAACAGGAGTTTACCCCGTTGCCCATACAATTGCTGCAATATAGACTTTGGTGAACGCGATAAATACGCCACGCCTAACAATCGATCATTGGCGATTATTGGATACGCCACAAAAATTCGAATACCCGTACTGCGCGAAATGCCTGACCATGAGGGCAATGCTTCGCGGGTTTTTCTAACGCGAATAACACTAGCATATTCACCCTTTAGGGCATCGGCGACCTCACGCACATGCGCAAAGGATTGCCCAACTTCAAACCGTCCCGCCACAACCACACCGTTGTAATCAAGAATTTTCAAACCCGCCAATGTCGAACGCTGTGCTTCGGTAATAATGTCAGTCAAAGCCTTACCTGCCATCAACGCGGCTGCATCAATTTTGGTTTTAGGAGAGCGTCCATCTTGGCGGTCGGGCAATGGGTCGCCATCGGTGAGGTCAAGTTTTGCAATTACAGGAACGTAATCAACCCCGTTTATTTTCTCTACTCGTTGCAAGGGGACTTGTTTGCCATACTGGCTTAAATCCTTGGTATGGGATTGAATGTGTTGGCGGTAGGTCGCCGCTAAAACTGCCCCTTGTGAAATCAGTTCACTTTCGGTTTGCCGCACCAATTGATTTTCATAAATGCGAAAGAAAAATAAACTACCAAGTGGCAAAATCACCACGGCTAAATTCACAATCAGTAAGATGGTTGCGATTTTCGGGCGAAGTGTTGTCGGCACTATTTACAATCTCCAATACGATAACCAACACCATGAACAGTCTCAATTGAGCTTGCGCAATTATGGGCTAAAAATTTGCTTCGAATATGGCGAATGTGGCTATCTATGGTGCGGTCTGAAACATGAATGTTGTTGGGGTAGGCATGTTGAACGATCATATCACGATCAAGAACTCGTTGTTTATTTCGTAAAAAGCAAACCATTATGGCATATTCGGTGGCGGTGAATAACAATTCGTGGCCGTTCAGCGTTGCCAAATGGCGCGTTGGCTCAAGCACTAAGCCACCATGTGAATAGACCACATCATCCTCATCAACAATTGGTCCTGCTTTGGTTCTACGTAATATAACATTGACCCGCGCCACTAGCTCACGTGGAGAAAACGGTTTGGTGACATAGTCATCGCCGCCAATTTCTAACCCAATGATGCGGTCAATTTCGTCATCTCGCGAAGAAAGAAACAGCACTGGCACATCACTTGCTTTACGAATTTCTTTGCATACTTCAAGCCCATCAAGCTCGGGCAGGCTGATGTCCAAAACAATAAGGTCTGGCTTATAGCTTTCAAACACGTCAAGCGCCATTGCCCCGTCACTAGCGCTGGCCGTATCCATCTCTGCCTTTTCAAGTGCAAATTTAGTAACTTCCAGGATGTGAGGGTCATCATCAACGATGAGAATTTTTTTCATGTGCTTTGTATACCTTGAAAAGTTTCCGGATCAAACATGATTAGTGAGGGATTGAAAGGGGGAATGAGGGGATCAACCTTCAAGCCACCAACCATCATGCTTGATCCGGATAGGGAGCGGCAAAGAACCAGAGTTTGGTTTTGCCAGTGGGGATATTTCAAACACTGTTTGGGTCGTTGGGTTTTGCTGGGCGCAATCAGAACGCATCAAACTTGCAGGGGAGATGGGATCGTCTAAACCAGTGTTTGTTTGTTGTTGTGTTTTCATAATCATTGTTCTAATTGCGAGATGTCCAAACCGCGTGCTCATGTTGCACAAACCCGCCGCAAAGTTTGTGCAGATTTTGTGCAGATGAGAAACGCAACAATTACTATTTTTTAAAGGCTGTCCGTATTGAACTGTGGTAGTTTTAAGAATGAAAAACTTGCACACGACATTGGGCGCATTATGTGTTGCTGTATCGTTTGGGTTTGTTGCCCAAACCGTAAAGGCAGATGACTGGGCCTCTTTAGCGGTTAAGCGAATTAAGTCCCCGCCATTGGGCTTGCCCAGTGTGCCAATTCCCGCAGACAATCAGGTCACAAAACAAAAATTGGAGCTGGGAAAGAAATTGTTTTTCGATTCGCGGTTATCTAAAAACAATGCGCTTTCGTGTGCAGGTTGCCATATTCCCGATCAAGGATTTACCAATAACCATGTGGCCACAACCATCGGTGTGGCTGGTGAGTTTTTAGCGCGAAACGCGCCGACAATTTTAAATGTCGCTTATCAACGGACGTTGTTTCATGACGCGCGCGAGACCACGTTAGAAAACCAAGTCTACGGACCATTGCTCTCAAAGCTTGAAATGGGCAATCCATCGATAGGCTGGATCATCCAAACCATCAATGGCAGTGAAGATTATTGGGGTAAGTTTGAAAAAGCATTTGGCGAGCCTGTCAATGTTCGAAATATTGGTCAAGCCATTGCCACTTATGAACGTTCTCTTATTTCAGCGAACTCACCGTTTGATAAGTGGCATTTTGGCAAGCAGCAATCAGCAGTGAGCGAGGATGTGAAGCTGGGTTTTAAACTGTTTAAAGGCAAAGGTCAGTGTGCTCGCTGTCACCTTGTTAAACCTAATACAGCGTTGTTCAGCGATCAAAAGTTGCACGACACAGGCTTTGTTACAGCAAAGAAAAATGCGGATACTGGACGAATGGGAGTGACGGGGCGTGGGGCCGACAAATTCAGGTTTAAAACCCCAACTTTACGTAACATCGCGCTAACCGCGCCATATATGCACAACGGTCAGCTTAAAACACTTGCAAGCGTTGTTGCTTTTTATAACCAAGGTTCTAAGCGCGATAATAAAAGAAAAATGCCTGTCCTTCATCTTAGCGATAAAGAACAGGCACTCATTGTTGAGTTTTTGAAAAGTCTAAATGGCGACAATGTTCAAGCACTGATTATTGAAGCTTCTAAACCTTAAACAGCAGCTGCTTGAACAGGGTGTGAAGAAACATATTGCGCGCGAACTTGATTTAGTTTTGCAACCAACTCATCAGCGTCCATACCATATGTACCAGGTAAAACACCGTTCTTGCCTGTGGTTTTCAAATTGGTATTTGAAGATGAAACAGGTGCTTTGGTATTAAAGGTTACCAATTCGCTGGCTGTCATGCCTAAAATGTTTTGGCGCCAAGTTGAAAACTCTCCACAATCTTCCCAGCGGCAAAAAACTGTTTTCAAACCGTCACGATATGAAAAGCCACCAGTTTTAATTTCAAGACAGTTAGAGCTTGGCAGTGAATAAATAAGGCCTGCCATTACCAGCATGCCGCCGCCAGCCATGAAAGCAATACCTGTAAAATTAAATAAAACTGACAAGCCGTGCACAGAAGCACCCATGCCAATTAAAGTAATGCCCAAGGCGATGAAAATCGTCCAGCGCCATTGAAAGGATTTAAAAACTTGTTTTTGTACGTCGTCGTTCATAGCCTTACCCTTATACTACCTGCTTGGATTTTGTTATCCGTTTAGGTTAAGTCGATATAGCCTTACGCTATCGCAAAAGGGTTAATATGGGCTGTTGAGGGCAGGCAGATTTTATTTGTAGTTAAAAAATCATTTAATCTGCCTACAGATGTATTTGTTCATATTCACGACTTGAAGTAGAGCCATAAATGCACGGCATTGCCCCGTCATAAAAAGTTGTGTTGGCGTTGTGCCAATGGTGCGCAAGGGGTTAATCCCAAAGTGGCTTTTAAGTCCAAACGGATGTAAAATGCGACCGAGAAGTAATAGTCCGCCCATAATATGTAACCCATGTGATGCAACTGCAATGCCCGCCTACAAGATAGAGCCGATATAAGCACTCCATGTGTCCATGCTAGAGTATCCGTGTTGTTCACGCAGTAATTTCGACATAGTCTGAAAAATTGGAAGAATAATGAAAAAGAATCTCAAGAATGCATCATTCGATCAGTTTGACGATGAGAATTTTCCACGCGCCCAAACACCGCAGATTTTGTCAATTATTGATCGCATAGTTTCACGGCGTGGGTTTTTATCGATTTCGGCAACCACATTGGCTGCTGCATCTTTGCCATTGATCCAAAGCAAACCTGCTCAGGCAAAAACAACAGGTTTAGTTTTTGAAGCGGTAAAAGCCAATGTGCTCGATACTGTTACGATACCGCCCCAGTTTAATTGGAAGGTACTTACCAGTTGGGGCGAACCCATGTGGTCGAACGGGAAATCGTTTGATGAAGATA
>JAMOMM010000255.1 GCA_027067085.1 Hyphomicrobiales bacterium | reverse complement strand
ACAGTACACTCCTGAATGAGAGTGGCAAGAGCGCAAGCCGTCTGTTCCGTTTAGGTTTTTAGGTGATTTAACAAGAAAAAAAGAACCGATGTACCTCGAAGGAGAGACTTCGAATACAAATAGCTCTCGTTGTTTCAACGAAACAACTGCCGCTTGTGAGTATGGTGTCTGGATTTACAACCTTTCTAGCGAAAGGTTTTTGGTGCACTGGGGAGGATTCGAACCCCCGACCCCCTGATTCGTAGTCAGGTACTCTATCCAACTGAGCTACCAATGCAGCAGCGCCAAGACGTATTGTCTTGAGCGAATGACGACTAACTAACGGAATGCGAAGGCAAAGGCAAGACAGAAAATTAGATTTTATTGTCGCTGGCGTATTTTTATGTCAGATTTGGTAAAATTACACGCCGCTGCGTGGAAATACAGACCTGGGAGCCCTCATATGCCTAAGTTACGCCTAATCCAAATCAGTTTTTTAATTATATTTGCCAGTTTACTTTCTGCTTGCTCAAAAAGCGGTCCTGCTATGGTCGCAACGGCCAATCCACATGCTTCACGCGCTGCGGCTCTTATGCTTGAAAAGGGCGGAACAGCCATTGATGCAGCCATTGCAGCGCAAATGGTGTTAACGCTGGTTGAACCGCAATCTTCTGGCATCGGCGGTGGGGCATTTTTACTTTATTGGCAGAATGACCAAAACAAACTCACAACCTTTGATGGTCGCGAGACAGCGCCGCAAAATGCTGGCGAAGGTTTGTTCCTTGATAAAAATGGCGCGCCAATCCCTTGGCCCGTTGCCTCCATTGGCGGGCGGCCTGTTGGCACACCTGGCGTGATTGCGTTGGCTTGGAAAGCCCATGGTCAATATGGTCGTTTACCATGGCGCGATTTATTTCAGCCCGCAATTAAATTGGCTAAAGACGGGTTTGCCGTTACACCGCGATTAAGCAAAGCTATTGCAAAATCTCAAGACGCCCTAAAAAGCGATGCGCAAGCGCGCGAGTTGTACTTTTTACCCCACACAATGGCCCCACTGCCCGTTGGCTTTATGCTGAAAAACAGTGCATTTGCACAATCTCTTACGCTGATTGCCGAAAAAGGGCCTGATGGGTTTTACAAAGGCCCATTGGCGGCAGCGATGGTGAAGGCGGTGAAAAATCACCAAAGCAACCCCGGTCATTTGTCGATGGACGATTTAGCCTCATACGAAGCCATTGAGCGGACTGCGGTTTGTGGCCCTTATCGTGCCTATAAAGTTTGTGGCATGGGGCCACCAACATCAGGTGGGCTAACCAGCCTGATGATCCTAGGTATTTTGGAAAACTATAACATCGCAGCGCTAGAAGTAGGGTCTGCGACCGCCATGCATTTATTTACCCAAGCCAGCCGTCTGGCATATGCTGACCGCGATGTTTATATGGCCGATGATGATTTTGTTGAAGTGCCTGTCAAAGGTTTGTTAAACAAAAGCTATTTACGCTCGCGCGCTAAACTCATCAACCCTGTTGAAGACATGGGCAAAGCTGCGCCTGGCTCTCCATCAGGATCAGAAAAGGCTTTAATGAAAACTGCTGGCGTGAAACAACGTGAATATGGCACCAGCCATTTATCTATTGTCGATGACCAAGGCAATGCGGTTTCGATGACCACTTCGGTCGAGCGCGGCTTTGGTTCTCACATTGTGGTTGGCGGGTTTGTGCTCAACAGTCAATTGACTGACTTCTCATTCGTGCCTGTCAAAAACGGGGTGAAGGTGGCCAACCGCGTTGAGGCGGGTAAACGGCCGCGTTCATCGATGACACCGACAATGATCTTTAACAGTGACGGCTCACTTTACGCCACTCTTGGTTCGCCCGGTGGCAGTCGCATTATCGAGTTTGTTACGCGCGCCGTTATCGGTTTGATTGATTGGGATTTGTCCATGCAAGCTTCATTTGACTTGGGCAATGTCCACAACCGAAACCGCATTACCGACCTTGAAAAAGGCACCAATGCCGAAGCTTTTGCCACGCAATTTAAAGCCATGGGCCATAAAGTGCGCATCGGCAAAATCACCAGCGGCCTGCACGGCATTCGCATTACTAAAAATGGCTTTGACGGCGGGGCCGATACACGGCGCGAAGGCATGGTGATTGAGGTGGGGAAGTGAGTATAGAAACTAAGGCGAGCTGTGCTTACAGATAGGGTTGGGGGTAGTGTTCGAATTCCGTTCACGCTAACGGCTTACGCCGTACGCTCCACTTGGGCGGCGCATTAGCGCCGAGGCCCGTCGGGCCTAGTTTCAGAAATTGCCGTAATGCTCCCGCATATGATTGGAATTATCCGTCAATATCGATGGAGGAGGCGCAGCCGAACGACTAGGGCCAAAG
>JAMOMM010000254.1 GCA_027067085.1 Hyphomicrobiales bacterium | reverse complement strand
GGCCCCGTCGACGACTAAGCGCGACTGCGCTAATGCGCCGCCCTAGTGGAGCGTATGGCGCAGCCATTAGCGTGAACGGAATAAAACCTATATTGGAACAGGCTCTCAGTGTTTTTGCAAAACACTTGCCGCGCAACCATCTGAGTTTGTGGAAATCTCGTAGCCTTTCGCGTAGCGAAAGGCAGTGGCGGAGAGACAGGGATTCGAACCCTGGGAACGCTTGCACGCTCGCTGGTTTTCAAGACCAGTGCATTCGACCACTCTGCCATCTCTCCGTTTATTGATGCGAATAGTTTTCGCCAAATGCGCGATATTAAATAGCAGGGTTTTCGCGATAAGCAAGCGGACATTTGCACTTTTTTGATTATTTATTCAACTCGTGCCACATTACCTTCAAATTTTAGACGTAAAATTGCTAAACAATCAAAAATGGGATGCAAATTCGTGAATTTAAAACACAATCTTTTTGTAAAACGACTCGTCAAATTGCTATCAGCTCTGGCTCTATCAATATTGACCTTAGGGGGCGCATTAACGTCAAGCGTCACCGCACAATCGACGCTGGATACGCTATCTTTTGTCAAAAAGATTAAACTTGCAAAAGCTGGTGACGTTGAGGCCCAACTCGCAGTTGCCGCAGATTATGAACTTGGCCGAAATAAAGCACGAAAAAATTTGCTAAAAGCGGCCCAGTGGTATCGAAAAGCTGCCAAGCAAGGCGATGCTAAAGCGCAATTTAAATTGGGGCGTATTCTTCACGAAGGCGGTCGTGGGATTAAAAAAAGCCCAAAATTGGCTGTCCCTTTGTATGAGAGCGCTGCAAAACAAGGCAACGCGCGCGCCCAGTATTGGCTTGGATTTTCCTACCAGCATGGCGATGGCATTAAGGCGGATGTAAAAAACGCGATTGTTTGGTACCAAAAGGCAGCTGAACAAAACCATGGCGCTGCGCAAAACAATTTGGGATTGATTTATTTGAACGGCAAACACGTAACGCGTGACCTATCAAAAGCTTTTTCGTTATTTTCTAAGGCGGCTGAAGCAGGCGATCCCTGGGCAATGAACAATCTTGGAGGATTGTATGAAATGGGCTGGGGAACCAACCCTGATCGCACGAAAGCAAAAACCTTTTATGAAAAAGCGGCGGAAAAGGGCAACCAAAGCGCCCAACGCAATCTTGCGCGATTAAGTTCTTAGAACCCAATTCAACACATCCAAAAATAATTGGCATGTCCAAATAGTGAAATATTCGATTTTTTGTATATTACATGGCTGGCGCTAGTCACGTTAGCCATGTTAACTACTGTTTAGAGTGGTTCTAGAGTCGTTCTGGTTTACTTTGAACCAGAACAACTTGTTTGAGGCATTGATAATCTTACGTTTCATGCTGTGTTTGTGGTTCAAACAAAACATGAAACGTTCTAATAACCATTTTCAATAATCAGGAGACACAGACATGAGTATTGAATTACCAGAACGAGACGGCGACGGCTATTTACGCAGTATGGAGGATTGGACACCTGAAATTGGTTCAGCCATGGCAAAAGCTGATGGCTTAGAGCTTGGTGACGAACATTGGCAGCATATCAACAAAGCGCGCGAATATTTTGAAGAAACCCAAACCGTGCCGCCAATTCGCAAATTTATTAAGTATGCAAATGGTGAGAAAAAGGCGATGTTTTCTCTTTGGAAAACGGGTCCAATGAAACCGATTACGAAATACGGCGGGTTACCCAAACCAACAGGTTGCGTTTAAGCCCATCTCAAAGGTTAGCGTCTAACAGCGCAATAATATCAGGGCAGGGCGCGCCATTCGGCATCGCTAGAATGTTCTTGATAAGACCATCACTATTTTGAAAGCCAGCGTGTTCAAACAACATGTTGGCTTTTTTAATCATCGCAGTCCGATCTAGTGGCGCATCGGGGTCTCCATAGGCCGAGGATGTAGCCTTATGAATGACAGTCCCATCAGCTAGGTCCAGTTCAATTCTAGCGCCCCATTGTTTTGGGTAAGCAGCCTGAACCTTTTCATCAATTGAAATAGAAACTTTTTCACAAACCGTTTTTAAGCGCTTACGAGCCTTTTCATCGAAACTATCAAGGCCGACTTGGCCATCGCTTAATGCAGCGGCAATGCAGTGTTGAAGTGAGAATTTTGCCGCATAAACAGAATTTGGTAACGGCTGGTCACACAAATCTATCGTGGCTTGGTAGGTAAAGCCGCGAATGCTTTCAACATCTTCTAGCTGCCACTGATCTGCGTTCTTGGGATCTGCGTTCTTGGGATCCGCGTTATTGGTGGGTGCTAAAGACAAGGCAATTTCGATAGCAGGGTGGGTATGTCTGCAAGAAGGCCACGGCTTAATTGAGGTTAAATGCATCTGCCAAACATCGTTCGGCTTGGCCAATAATTGGTCAATTTCTGGTTTTGGACAAGTGCCCGCATAAAACCCTCGCGGTCCTTCCAAAATTTCGGGCGCACCCGTAAACCCATGTTTAGCAAGTTGAGCAGCAACTAAACCCGATTCGGCCCCGCGCCCTGCATGCATATGCTTGGTTTCGGCCCCAGTGGTAAGAAATTCCCAAAATCCACAAGCTTGACTGCCTGCATTACCAAGAGCGTGCACAGTTTGATCGATACTTAATTGGTACAAAGAAGCCGCGCAAACCGCAGATCCAAACGGTCCACAAGTTGCGGTGTTATGCCAAATTTTATAGTGCTCAGAACCAACCGACATGCCAACCCGTGTCGTTGCTTCAACACCCTTTAGAAAGGCTGTCAGAACGCCTTGTCCATTTTGCTTTGCACCCAATATCAACGCCACGGGACCAACAACGCAGCCTGGATGAACAATCGATGCGCGATGCAAATCATCTACTTCCAAAATATGACACAGCGCACCGAGCAAGAAAGCTTTGCGGCCGTCATCGAGCGCGCTCAAATGACCTTCTGGGGCAATTTCTCGCGCCCATGCTAAAAGCTTTTTGCCTTGCGAACTGTTTTGTCCCGCTATCATATTTGCCGTCGCATCCAACAAAAACAAAGCAGAAACCTCAAGGTCGCGCGCGGCAATCGGTTTGGTGGCAATAAGTTCTACAAGCTGTTTGGTTAGGCTCATAACGAAAGTTTAGTCCATTGCTGCGATAATCATTTTAGCGTGTTTTGCGAGCAGTTCATTGTCGGCCATTTCACCCGTATGGGGTCCAAGCCGTTCTCCATCGTGGCGTGGCAAAACATGGACGTGGGTATGAAAAACAACCTGTCCTGCCGCCGTTTCATTAAATTGCTGAATAGTAATTCCGTCAGCTTCAAATGCTGATTTAGCGGCCCTCATAACTTTTTGAACGGTTGTCATAACGCTTGCGAGGTCTTTGGGGTCTATGTCTAGCAAATTACGAGAAGGTTGTTTTGGGATTACCAAACAATGGCCATTGCAACGTGGCATCACATCCATAAATGCTAAGGTCGCTTCGTCTTCATAAATCTTGTGACATGGAATTTCACCGCGTAAAATTTTCGCGAAAATGTTGCTGTCATCATATTGCGGCATTGTTTTAGTTCCTAAGTTTTTGCACCAAGTCAGGTTTTTTTAAAAGGCGTTCGCTGCGATAATACTGCATTGTCATCAGCCACTAAAGATCTTTCGTGATTAAGGTATTTCTCAATAGCCTGAGAAAATTCTGGGTGGGAAATATAATGGGCTGAGTATGTTGTAATAGGCACATACCCACGGGCCAACTTATGCGGGCCTTGCGCGCCTGCTTCAACAAATGCGATATCATGGGCAATAGCATAATCCATTGCCTGATAGTAACAGGTTTCAAAGTGCAAACATGGTCGTTCTTCAATTGTGCCCCAGTAACGCCCATATAGGGTGTCTCGGCCGATAAAGTTCAAAGCGCCTGCAATGTAACGGTCACCGTCTTTGACCAGTATCAGTAAAACATTTTCGGGCATTGCTTTGCAAATCAGATCAAAGAACGAACGAGTTAAATACGGCGTTCCCCATTTTCTGGCACCGGTATCTTGGTAAAACGTAAAAAACACGTCCCAGTGTTCCTTAGTGATGTTTTTGCCCTCTAAGAGTTCAAAATTGACACCTGAGTCGGCAACAACGCGGCGTTCCTTTTTGATGTTTTTTCGTTTGCGTGAAGTCAAATCGCTAAGAAAGTCGTCGAAGGTCTGATAGTTATTATTGCGCCAATGAAATTGAGTATCAGTTCTTTTCAACCAACCAAGATCACCCAACGCCTGCCAACTTTCTTTGTCTAAAAATGTAGCATGTGCAGAAGACAGGTTATATTTATCACAAAGTGTTTTGACCCCGCTGGACAGTGCTTGAAGAGTGATGTTTTGTTTGGCTTTATTGGCGATCAAAAACCTTGGGCCTGTTGCGGGGGTAAACGGCACGCTCAGTTGAAGTTTTGGGTAATATTCACCACCAGCCCGCTCAAAAGCATCGGCCCAAGAGTGATCGAATACATACTCACCTTGGCTGTGGTTTTTAATGTAGGCAGGAACGATACCTTCAACACCCCCGTTGCCATTTTTTAAAATAAGATGCTGTGGGAACCAGCCTGTTTCTTTTGTTGCTGAACCAGAGCTTTCTAAAGTCGATAAAAACTCATAAGTGACAAATGGATTATCAAGCTCTCCGTCTGCATACGCACAACGGTTCCACTCTTTGGCGCTGATGTGCTCAAGCGAGTCAATTGTCTCTAATGTCCAATTTTCATCACTCAAATCAGTTAGCACCATTAGCGGGTAAAAAACCTTCAAATGTAATTTGGTCGCTATGTTTATAGGCAAAGTCAGCGGTTTTTTTATCGCGCACGGTCCATGAGATTGTAGGCTTTCCCGCAGCACGAAACTCTTGAGCAAAGGGGCGAGGAAGACCACGTACATCGTATGAAAGAAAATCAGGTTCTATCAGATCTATATAACGCACCGCAGGTTCTGTGCTTAAAGCGGGCATTGTCCAGTATTGCTCTGTTTGGGGCATAACAACCGCGCCGCGCGATATGTGGGGTGCAAAGGTTTTGACGGTACTAACAAGGGTTGGGGCAAAGGACATAAAGCAGAATTTACCTTTATAATCGGCCACAATTTCAATTGCTCGTTTTGCTAAAGAGACATCACCATCGCGCAAAGTTTTAAGTTCGAGAACCAGTGGGACCGCGCCATTTACCTGAGCCAGAAGTTGTTCAAGAGTTTGCATTTTATCAGAGCTATTCTCAAACTCTATTGCCAGCAACTCTTGAGTGGTGCGCTCTTTTACAGCGCCTTCTTGTTTTGTTAGACGTTCAAGGGTTGTATCATGAAAAATCACGACATTGCCATCTTTGGTCAATTGCAGATCACACTCAATTGTGTAGTTATGCTGGATCGCAGCTGCAAAAGCGGTTTTTGTATTTTCAATAATGCCTTGTTGGGGATCATGAAGCCCGCGGTGTGCCACAGGCCGTTGTTTGATCCAATCAATTTCGTTTTTCATTTGGGTAACAAACTCTATTCAACTTCAAAAATAGCTTCGATTTCGACTGAAACATTCAAAGGTAACGAACCAGCACCAACGGCAGAACGGGCATGCTTGCCTTTTTCGCCAAACACTTCAACCATCATGTCAGATGCACCGTTGATAACAGTTGGATGACCTTCAAATTCAGGCGCGCCATTGACAAAGCCAACCAATTTAACCACGCGTACAACACGGTCTAAATCACCATCACACGCAGCCTTGATTTGAGACAGAATATTTGTTGCACACAGTTTTGCAGCCTCTGTTGCATCTTCCACAGACACATCTTTGCCAACGACACCACGGTATAAAAACTCACCATCTTTAATAGGCACTTGGCCAGCCGTGAACACAAGGTTTCCAGTTTTGACCCAACCAACATAATTGGCAACAGGGGCTGCAGCTTGCGGCAGTTCAATGCCAAGTTCTTTTAGACGATTATCAATATTGCCCATACTCAAAATTCCTTTTTCCTAGTTTATTTGTTTACGACATCTTTTGGAGTAACACCGCTAAAAAATGCATCCAAATTATCGAGTGCTCTCATGCCCATTGCAATTCGGGTATTTGGTGTGGCGCTGCCCAAGTGCGGTAATAGAAATACGTTATTCAAGCTGCGATAGCGCGGGTCAATATCAGGCTCATTGTTAAACACATCTAATCCTGCCGCAGCAATTTTGCCGCTTTGCAATGCCTCGATCAAGTCATCATCGTTTACAATGTCACCGCGCGCAGTGTTGATGATAACCGCACCGTCGGGCAAGTTTTCAATTGTTGCCTTGTTGATAAGACCGCGTGTTTGCTCTGTTGAAGCACAATTGATCGATAGGAATTGGCACGTTGGCAGAAAAGCATCAAGATCATCGAAAAAGGCCGCGCCATTTTCTATGGTGGCATCAAGTTTCGTTCGTTTGAAATAATTGATGTCCATTTTAAAGGCTTTAGCCCGATCGGCCACAGCTTGGCCTATCCGTCCCATGCCTAAAATGCCCAATGTAGCGCCCGTAATGTCAATGCCAAGGGGGTGTGTAGGTGCCCAACGTTGCCATTTTTGGTTGCGCACCATTTGTTCGCCCCAATATGCACCGCGTGCCGCACCAAGCATGAGCAATATGGCAATATCAGCAGTAGCATCGGTCAAAATGTCAGGGGTATTGGTTACAACAATGCCCGCAGACTTTGCTGCTTGCAGATCAATATGGTCATAGCCAACAGAAAATGTTGCAATGATTTTAATGCTGCTGGGGAGCGCTGAAATGAATGCCGCATCGCACCGTTCTGTTGCAGAAACCAAAAGGCCGTCAAGACCATGTGCTTTTTCGATTATATCGCTGCTGGTTAGCACCAAATCCTCCAAGTTGGACACGGCGTTATAACTATTTGCGATTCGCTGTTCTACAGCTTGTGGTAAGAGCCGAGAAACAAGAATTTTGGGTTTATTGGACATCAAAAAAACTCAAATATTTGGTGATAGTTTGCAGGTCAAGAAATGATGCTATAGTCATTATCAATATCAGACAATGTGCAAAATAATTTGAGTGAATTTTCAACAAGGAACGAAGCACCAGTATGACAAAAATCTCAATCGGCAACAAAGTAGTTTTAGCAACTTTTGGCGCGATAATTTCCGTTGCGGTTGCCACGCCAGCGTTTGCAACCGTAAATTTTGTACCGCACCGCGCTGTCTATAATTTAGAAATGAAAACGTCGAGCGCTAGAAGCGGCGTTAAGGGCGTGAGAGGGCGGATGGTCGTTGAGATTGATGGTTCGCCATGTGATGGCTGGACGGTGAACTTTCGATTGGTAAACGATTTTAGATTGCCACGTGGTAAAAAGAGATTGATAGATATTCGTTCAAGTTCTTGGGAAGCAGCAGATGGATCGCGGTTAGATTTTACCGAACGTGAGTTCGTTGATAATCGTCCGACCCAATCAACGCGCCTTTCAGCGTCTCAAAAGGACGGTAAGGTGACGCTTAAATCGCCTAAAAAGTCTAGTTTTTCAATTCCCACAGATTCGGTATTTCCAATTGCGCATCAAATGCGTTTGATTGAAAAAGCCAAAAAGGGCATTTTACGCGATAAAAGCACCGTTTATGATGGCGCTGACCATAAAAACATTCATGAAGCCATTGCCTTTATTGGCAAGCCTTCAAAAAAATCAATGACTAACAACGTTAAAGGCAATGGCGTTGCCAGCCTGATAAACGATGCAAAATCGTGGCCCGTGAGTGTGAGCTATTTCTCATTGAACGGTAAAACGCCACAAGACACGCCAGATCAACAGGTTAGCTTTCGATTATTTGAAAATGGTGTAACTGGAAATTTGGTTATCGACTATGGTGAGTTTTCCCTTAAAGGTACGCTTAGCCATTTAGAAAAACTGCCCGAAAACAAATGTGATAAGTAACTTTACGATTTGTCCTCAGGTTTGTTCGCAGATTTGAGTTTTTCCGTAGGTTTAAATCCGCGCCCTTTACCAACGGCGTTTTGACCAAACTTGTTGCGGAGCTTGTCCATTGCAAGTTCTGCTTTGGTTTGCCGAGTAACGTTTTCATCTAAGTCTTGGGGTGTTTGCTCGATGGTCATTGCTTCTAGCTGGGAAATACCAACCCCAATCAATCTAAAAGCAGTACCATCAACCTCTTTTTTTAGCAGCGGTTGCACAGCCGAAAATATTCGTTCAGCCAAAAATGTTGCATCATAAAGGCTGGTGGATCGGGTTTTACTCTTAAAACTGGCTGTTTTTAGTTTTAGCGTGATCGTACGTCCTGCCAAATTTTTGGTTTTAGCGCGATAAGAAACATTTTCGCAAAGTTTCCAAAGGGTTTTTTCTAGATGGTCCAGTGATGTCACATCATCAAAGAATGTGGTTTCATTGCTTATGCTTTTTGTGCCGCTGCCAGGTTTAACTGGCCGGTAGTCTTCTCCTCGTGATAGGTGGTAAAGGTGCGCGCCCATCGTTCCAAAATACCTGATGAGGTCAGACTTCTTATAAGCGCGAAGTTGCTTTATCTGCGAAATACCACGTTTGGCTAACGACTTTTGCATCACTTTACCAACACCCCAAATTAAACTAACTGACTTATCAGCCAAGAACGTGGTGGTTTCTTGTTTGCCAATAACCGAAAACCCCTTGGGTTTATCAAGGTCAGATGCAATTTTGGCTAGGAATTTGTTATGGGAAAGCCCGACTGAAACCGTGATGCCAATTTCATCTTCAATCCGTTTTACCAATTTCGCCAAAGACAGAGCAGGGGGCTGCCCTAATAACCTTTGCGTACCGCTAAGGTCAAGAAATGCCTCATCAATTGAGAGTGGCTCAACGGCTGGTGTGAGTTCGCGCATTAGCTGTCTGATTTCATGTCCAGCTTTGGAGTATTTTTTCATATCTCCGCGCACCACCACGGCGTTTGGGCATGCTTTAAGAGCTTTAAACATCGGCATTGCTGAGTGTACGCCGTGAACGCGTGCAATATAACAAGCCGTGGAAACAACGCCGCGTTTGCCACCGCCAATGATAACGGGTTTGTCTTTAAGTTCGGGATTGTCGCGTTTTTCAACCGCTGCAAAAAAAGCATCGCAATCGATATGAGCGATCTCTAAATCAAACAACTCATCGTGCAATAATACCCGTGGGCTTTTGCACTTTGGGCACCGCGGGGAGGGTTCATCTAAACGATGGAAACATTCGCGGCAAAACCCTTGTTGATGATTGTTTAAACTGGGCATTGGCCGCTAGTCCCACAAACGTGCGGCACCGCGCACGCCCGATGCATCACCGTGAACAGGTTTTTTGATATTTGCATCAAATGCGTCTGCAAAAACATATTTCTTCATCAAAAAGGGTAACTGCTCATACAAGTGGCTCATATTTGAAAGGCCGCCACCCAACACAATGACATCAGGATCATATAGGTTGGTAATCAATGCCAAACCCCGCGCCAATCTATCAGCATGCATATCCAAACAAGCTTGAGCATCTTTGTTACCATCACTCGCGCGATCTACAATGTTTTGTGCTGTAAAGACTTGGCCAAAGGTACGTTGATAAGCCTGTTCCATTCCTGTGCCAGAAACCCACGTTTCTATGCAGCCATTTTGTCCGCACCAACATGGCGGGCCAGGGAACTCATCAGCTTTAAGCCAAGGCAGTGGCGTGTGGCCCCATTCTCCACAGATGGCATGGCGACCCTCAATGAGTTTTCCGTTTACAATCAAACCACCACCGCACCCAGTGCCAATAATCACCCCAAAAACGGTGCCAGCTCCTTTTGCCGCACCATCAAAACTTTCAGATAACGCCAAACAATTGGCATCATTGGCTAACTTTACAGATTGGTCGAGGGTGCGTTCAATATCGGATTGAAAAGGCTTGGTATTCATCCATGTCGAGTTAGCGTTTTGAATGAGGTTGGTTTGCGGAGAGACTGAACCGGGTATGCCAATGCCAATAGAAACGTTGTCTTCACCGTCTGCCCCAGTATTTTTCTTTGCCTGATTAACAAGGTCGTGGATTGTTTCCAATACGCCTTGATAGTTGCCTTTTGGAGTTGGTAATCGATTTGAAAATAAGGTTTGATTTGAAGGAGAAAGCGCCACCACCGCAATTTTAGTGCCACCAAGATCAATGCCAATTTTCACACGTTGCTTCACAATCAAGCCTTATCAAGATGAGAATCGATATGGGCTTTTATCTCCCACCAATCGCGAGTTTTAAAGTGCTCAAATCCTATAGTTGGTGCATGTTTTGCAAACCGTTGGTCATGGGCAAAGTGAATAAGATTTGCCGAAGGACATGTTTCGCCAACCGATGTTAAATAGGTGGGAATATCATCAACGAAAAACAAATCGCTTTCATGTGTCAACGCCAAAGCTTTAACCGCAGGTCCTTTGCCGCCTTCGTTTGTCACAAGCGGCATATTCAGGCCAAGGTTACGTAAATTGATTACTCGAGCATCGTATGCGTCATGCGGTAAATTAGATAACATGACGATTTGCATGTCTGAACTCAATCCATTTAAAACCTCAACGGCCCCATCGATCGGTTCTAACGCATGAGTTTTTAGTTTGAAAAAGTCGGTTAAAATCTTACCAACTCGCGGTGTTGAAACAGGTGTGTTATCTACAACAGATTTGATATTGCCGTTAAGAGCAAAGCTGCTCGGATCCAGCCATAAGCTTAACTCAGACAAATAGCTTTCCAAACCTTTGATGAAATGCACAACAACCTCGTCTACATCGCACACCAACAACGGTACATTTGGATCAATCGTTATTTTTTCAATCTGAGATCTCGTGACAAGTGACGGCATTATTCCTCGCTTAAATAGTGTTGGGCCCGCACAGCATCTTCTGGAATACAGTTTGCTGACTGACAAAATGCCAAAAGCATCGAATCATCTGAAAGTAAAAATGCTAAAACTGAAGCTAAAAAGCTTGGCGAGTTTACCATTTCTGGAATATCTCCGTAATCAATTCCGCTTATTTCAACGAACTTGGCAAAATACTCTTGTTCACCAGCCAAGAAGCCAAATGCTGAAACTGCCAAAATCTCGCCATCTTGAGCAGATTTGATAGAGTTCTTACGAGAAGTTTTTAATTTATTAACCACGTCCATCGTCCCAAAAAAGAATTAACCCGTATTAAGCTGTTAGTTACCGTTTGCAGTCACAATGGCGAAAATACAACCAAATTGAAT
>JAMOMM010000253.1 GCA_027067085.1 Hyphomicrobiales bacterium | reverse complement strand
GTACCAGTTATACGTATTCAGTGCCTGTTTCTGAGCTTATTTTAGAACGGCTTTGGATCAGTTTACCGCTGGCAATTATGGCTTTGTTGATTTCTACGATTATTGCTATTCCAGCGGGTGTTTTTGCAGCATCTCGTCATAATAAATTGAGCGATGTGTCGATCATGGGGCTTACCCAGCTTGGTATTGCTGTTCCCAACTTTTGGTTTGCCATGCTGTTGGTTTTGATTTTTTCAATTAAATTACGCTGGATGCCTGCTGGTGGTTTTGCTGGTTGGGAAAATGGCATTGGCGCGGGTGTGTTTTCTTTATTGCTTCCTGCGCTAGCGTTGGCTTTACCGCAAGCATCTATACTTGCACGTATCATGCGCTCGGCCCTACTTGATGTTTTACAAGAAGATTATATGCGCACTGCGCGGGCCAAAGGTTTGACTCATCGATTAGTATTATGGCGGCATGGGGTTCGCAATGCCTTCATTCCTGTTTTGACAATTCTTGGCCTGCAGTTTTCATTCTTAATTGCAGGCACGATCATCATTGAGAATATATTTTACTTGCCAGGGCTTGGCCGACTTATTTTTCAAGCCATTACTCAACGTGATCTAATTGTTTTACAAGGTCTAGTCCTGTTGTTGGTGGCAACGGTTATCTTTGTAAACTTTCTAGTTGATGCAGCTTATGCGATGGTCGACCCTAGAATTAAAAGGGCATATCATGAGTGATATATATTTGCCCGATGAACGAGAAACTTGGAAAGAGTTTTTTAGAAAAGCATTTTCCAACCGCAGTTTTACCGTTGGTTTTTTGATAACGGGGTTGGTAATATTTATGGCATTGCTGTCGTTTGTGTGGACACCATATGATGTGACGGCGCTTAATATTTCCAACAAATTAAAATGGCCCAATAGTTCGAATTGGTTGGGTACGGATCATTTTGGCCGCGATGTTTTTTCTATGCTCATGGTTGGTGCGCGCAATTCAATTGCTGTTGCAATTGTTGCTGTCTCGATTGGCATGGCTATTGGGGTTCCTTTGGGTGCAGCGGCTGGTGCAAGCCGTAGTTGGATGTCTGATGTTATTATGCGGGCTAATGATTTTATTTTTGCGTTTCCTTCTTTATTATTGGCTGTTTTGTTTACGGCTATTTTTGGTCCAAGTGCCATCAACGCGATGATTGCCATTGGTATTTTTAATATTCCTGTCTTTGCTCGTTTGGCGCACGGTGGGTCGTTGGCGCTTTGGCAGCGCGAGTTTATTTTGAGTGCACAAACTTCGGGCAAAGGGCGTGTTCGGATTACTATCGAGCATATTATGCCGAACCTCCTAAATATCTTGATTGTACAGGGTACTATTCAGTTCTCGCTCGGTATCTTGATAGAAGCAGGATTGAGTTATCTCGGTCTTGGAACGCAGCCGCCAGATCCTTCATGGGGAAAGATGTTATCAGAGGCCCAAACGATGATGTCATTTGCGCCCTATCTGGCAATATTTCCTGGTATGGCAATTGTTATGTCTGTGTTGGGGTTGAATCTTTTGGGTGATGGCTTGCGTGATATTTTTGATCCAAAATTGCGGCGGAAACGATAATGGCCTCACTTGAAATCAAAAACTTAAATTTGAAAATTGGCTCGTCTCAAATATTACAAAATATCGACTTGAAAATAGAGTCAGGCCAAAGCGTTGGTTTGGTTGGTGAATCAGGATCAGGAAAATCGATTGCTAGTTTATCGGTAATGGGCTTGCTGCCTTCAAGTGCACAGGTATCGGGTTCGATAAAGTTTGATGGCCGTGAGTTGTTGGGTCTTCATGAAACAGAAATGTGCAAAATTCGCGGTCGCGAAATTGCTATGGTGTTTCAAGAGCCAATGACGGCACTAAACCCTGTTAAAACAATTGGTGACCAGATTGCTGAAGGCTTGCAATTTCATTTAGGGCTTTCACGCGCAAACGCGCAAGAAAAAGTCCTTAAACTTCTAGATCAAGTTGGCTTGCCGCCCGCAAAATATGCTCCAATTCGATTTCCGCATGAGCTTTCGGGCGGTCAGCGTCAGCGGGTGGTTATTGCCATCGCCATTGCGCTTAACCCAAAACTACTCATTGCGGATGAGCCTACAACGGCGCTGGATGTTACAACGCAGGCAAAAGTTTTGGATTTACTTAAACAACTGGCGAGTGAACATGGTTCCTCTTTGTTGTTGATTACCCATGACTTGGCCGTTGTGGCGCAAATGGTCGATCATATCGCTGTCATGAGGGATGGTGAAATTGTTGAGAGCGGCGAACTTGTTCGATTTTTTAGGACGATGAAACATCCTTACTCAAAACGATTGCTGGCTGCTTCAACGGTGAAAACTAAGGTCTCTTCGCAAAAGGT
>JAMOMM010000252.1 GCA_027067085.1 Hyphomicrobiales bacterium | reverse complement strand
CATGTTTATGGCGCGCGGATTTTCCGTATTACGGTTTAACTTTCGCGGTGTTGGTCGCTCGCAAGGTTTGTTTGAGAATGGCGCGGGTGAATTGGCTGATGCGGCCGCTGCACTTGATTGGATGCAAGGTTTTAACAAAGAATCACGTGGCTGCTGGGTTGCTGGCGTTTCTTATGGCGCTTGGATCTCTATGCAATTGTTAATGCGCCGCCCAGAAATTGACGGTTTCTTTTCTATTGCGCCGTTGGCCAAACATTATGATTTCTCATTTTTGGCACCCTGCCCTGCTTCTGGCTTGTTTGTTACTGGTGGTGATGATGTAGTAACGCCAGCTGAATCAACCGATGCACTGGTTGCCAAGCTTCAAGCGCAAAAAGGCATTACCATTACTCACGATGTCATGGAAGGCACAGGCCACTTCTTTACCGATCGGGTTGAAGAGCTAACGGGGATTTGTTCTGACTATCTGGATATGCGTTTAGAAACCGATTAACTTTTACCTTGATTATATTGGGCTTAATGGTCTGCGCACCATTCCCACACAATGAGCGATTGGGGCACACAATGTGTGCACCCGCCGCACTTTGGCATCATGTTTTGAATTTGACGAATACGGCGTTTTTTGGCCAAAACATCTAACATACCTGACACTGCTTGCGGGTCTGCGCCGATATGGTTGGCAATGTCGGCTAAACACGCGCCCTTGCGGCTTTTTAGAAAATCCTGAATTTGCTTTAACACATCATCACCTAAACGCCTTTAGCTGAGTACGCTGTTATGGTTTGTTTCGATTTTAGTTTCAGCCAGAATACAAAACCAACCATGATCGCCAGTAACGAAACAATCCAAATGCTCGAACTCATCGGATGCGCCGCAAACGTTGCGATCTGATAAAATTCAACCGATGCAAACCATGCCAGCCAAGTCGTCCAAGCGCCTGCAAAAGTCGCCCAGCGTATGCCGACCTCGCGCGTCATGGCGCTAAACGCTGCTACACAAGGAAAATACAACAAGATAAACAGGAGATATGCAAAGGCCCCGACTTTGCCGTCAAAACGTTTGACCATTGCACCAAATGTTGCATTGGCAACACCTTGGTCCGCTGCAACAACTGCTTTATCGGCCGATACAACAGACAGCCCCAACGGGTCCAAAACAAAATCACTAAGGCCTGAAAGGTTTTGCGGAATGGTTGCAAAAGCCGCAGACATTTTGCCGATAAAATTAAACTTTTCAGTATCGCTGCTCTGTGTATCAGGCTTTGCATCAATGGAACTGTACAGCGCATTCAAGGTACCAACGACGGCTTCTTTAGCAAAAATTCCTGTGAAGATTCCAACCGTTGCGGGCCAATTATCTTGTTCAATGCCAATGGGTTTAAACACGGGTGTAATGGTGCGGCCAATAGCGGACAACATGGATTTATCAGTATTTTCATTGCCAAAAGAACCATCGGTGCCCAGTGAATTGACCACAGTTAATAGCGTCACCACAATGACAATCATTTGGCCTGCATCAAAGATAAAGGATTTTAACCGCGCCCAAGTGTGCATGACCAAATTTGAAACTTGCGGCATGTGATAAGGCGGCAACTCCATCAAAAATGGTACGCTTTTCCCCTGAAGCAAGGTTTTCTTGAGAAGGAACCCCGTAGCAATCGCAGCGGCAATACCTAATAAATAAAGGGCAAAGACGATATTTTGCCCACCTACGGGAAAAAAGGCGGCGGCAAATAACACATAAACAGTTAAGCGCGCACCGCATGACATGAAAGGTGCCATCAACACCGTAAGCAAGCGGTCTCTTTCACGCTCTAGAGTGCGAGCAGCCATAATAGAGGGGACATTACAACCAAACCCCACAATCAGCGGCACAAAGGCTTTACCGGGCAAGCCAATGGCGCGCATCAACCTGTCCATAATAAAGGCGGCGCGAACCATATAGCCTGAATCTTCAAGGAACGACAAAACTAAGAACAGAACTGTAATAATTGGAATGAACGTGGCAACGACCTGAATACCACCGCCAATGCCATCGGAAAGCACCACGATCAGCCATTGCGGCAAACCTATCCATTCAAACGCCACACGGGTTGCGTCAACAAAAATAACGGCGCTGGCCATATCAAAAAAGTCAATGAACGCCCCGCCTAAATTGATTGTTGCCATGAACATCAAATAAATAGCGGCTAAGAAAATGACAGGGCCAGCAATGCGATGCAAAACCAAGCGATCAACCTTATCCGTGATGGTTTCAACGCTATTATTGGTTTTTTCAATACCAGCTTGGCTGGCGGTGTGAGCAAAATTGTACCAGCCCTCGGCCAGCACCATATCTCCATCTTCACCCAACTGATCCTCTAACTTGTTGGCAATGATT
>JAMOMM010000251.1 GCA_027067085.1 Hyphomicrobiales bacterium | reverse complement strand
CCTGGTGGCCATGGCGAGGTGTCCAAACCCGATCCCATCCCGAACTCGGCCGTTAAACGCCTCCGCGCCGATGGTAGTCTGTCTTAAGGCACGCGAGAGTAGGTCGTCGCCAGGCCTGCAAAGAAAATAATACCTAGCGGTAACGCCAGAGGAAATTACACAATTGTGCAGCTAAACACCGTAATAACAAAAATCCCGCCGATCCAGAAATGGACGGCGGGATTTTTTGTGCGCGAAAGGCATGAGGACTTTATCCGTGAATCAAGCCCGATTGTCTGAATATAAGCTTCTTTGCCAGCATGGTAGCCATGGCCTGCCAGCTTAAGGCACCCTAGACAATACTGAATATTTGCAAAGCAGAAATTTTTTATAGTAAACCAGAGTACTCTTTTGAAACCATCTACCAAATATCTGGGAGTTCTTAATAATGTCGAAGTCAAAACGTAAACCAGTGCTACAGGACCATAAAAAGAAAAAAAGAAGACTTATTCCCCCACTGTTGGCCGCGCTAGGGGAAAACCATTCTACATATTCTTGGGCAGTAGAAATGGTGCCAGAGTTTATATGGATTTCATTGTTGATAGATTCATTAGGCGCAAAATTGGGTACGGAGTTAGCCAATAAGTTTTCATTGTTGGCTTCTAATATATACCCAAAGGAACCGAAACCCCTTTTTGCATCGATGAGTTCTTTTTTGGATTTAACTGGCGTAGATAAGGAAGCTATTCTAGCTAACCTAGAACCATCAATGAAAACTCAGCTATGCCATTCGCTTAATCCCCTGAATACTCTTTGTGAGGATCAATCACTCAGTTTTTTGTATCACGACAAACTAGCGTCGAAAAGCGAAACAAGTAAAGATTTCCCTAATTTACTTGAACGGCTATATGACAGGTTTAGCAAAGTTTCAGTTCTGACAATGGCAACCACCCAATATTGTGGATTAACACAAGGGAAAATCATACTTGTTGAAAATTTGGCTGATAAGGTTAAAAACGACTTTCGTCAAATTGTCGACTATCCAAAGACAGAAGCATCTAAAGCCGCTGGTGCGTCTTTTCGCGCGGCTTCTGCCATGTTCACTTATGGATGGAAAGATGATGATTCTGAGGGGCATGAAAATTGGTTGCAATATTTTTGGGAACAGGTTGCTGGTTTTGGAAGTTGTAAGCAAGCGGAGACCATTAATACAAATGAACCAGTTCCTGAGGATCCATTTGGAAAAATTGTCATTTCCTTTAGAAATGCTTCTAAAAAGGATCTCAAGGAGCGGTTGGATAACTGGGGATTTGATCTTAATAACATTGAGGGGTACGAGGTAGTAGGTGCGTTACTGGCAAGACAAACAACGTTGGCTATTGATTTAGCTTCGGCACCAAATATTTGGACACCTCATACTGCGCCACTCATACTACGTGCTATGGCGGATGTTCATATTGCTATGGTTTGGTTATTTGGTGATTTACCATCAAGAGCGAAACAGTTTGTTGATGACGGTTTAGGGGTGATTAAGCTTGAAATTGAACACAGAAAACGTGAACAATTAGATGCGAAGGAATGTGGTGATGTGGGGGACTATCAAAATAGGATCGACTATTTGGAGAGTTGGATAAATTCTCAGAGAATTTATGATTTGGTTGAAGTTAACTTGGGAAGTTGGTCAGGTTTGACAACAAGAAAAATGGCAGAGGAAGCAGATTGTTTGGATTTCTACAATTACGTTTTTCAACCTTTTAGTTCGGCTGTTCATTCAAATTGGGCACACGTTTCTCAATTCAACACAATATACTGCGAAAATCCTGCGCATCGTTTTCATAAACTTCCAGTAACCTTAGATTTAAAACCCGACCCGTATTGGTTGTATCTTGCTGCAAAGTATCACTCAAAATCATTGAGAGAGTTTGATAAAAAGTTTGGTTTTTTTACTGACAGCCAGTCGGCATTTGAATTGTTATTAAAAGATTTATATGGGGAGGAAGGTGTTGGTGAAAAAAAATAGATCATCCACATATCTCGATATCATGCTTTCTCACCTAAGTAATTAATCGGCGAATGTTTCGCGCACAAAATAGGCAGTACTTCGTTATTATCAAATGGGTACTTTCCGCGGCATCTATTGTTGTGCAGTGACACCTTCTCAATGTTAACGGCTTTCAGTTCCCGTTCCCTAAGGCTGTGAGAGTGTTTGTCTCACTTCCTCACAATCCGCCCATCCAAATATGGTTTATACCCGTTTGATTTGCCTAAATACTCCGCCACAACGTCGCCCACATCTGGGCCGAAGTCGTAGACGTGTTTGGCGTTGAGGAACATTTTGTAGCCGTCGCCGCCGTTGCGGACGTAGTTGTTGGAGGTGACGGAATAGAGTGTTGTGGCATCTAT
>JAMOMM010000250.1 GCA_027067085.1 Hyphomicrobiales bacterium | reverse complement strand
AAAAATTAAATCCTAAAAACTGAGTGGTTACAAACCTATTCAGGTGTTGAAAAATCAATATTGTTTTATGCCTGTTTCTAAACAAACTTCAATTTAATTTTGCAGAAAATGAATAATTTTCGATTTGGCGTGTTTACATATTTGAAGGCGCTGCAGAGCTTTCAGTTTGTAAATTCTAATTCGGAGATATTTAAAAATGAAAACTGTTCACGGTATTACTCTTGGCCTAGCTCTAACAGCTGCCGCTTTCACCACATCAACAACAACAGCCTTTGCAGGCAGTAAAGCACACGCTCATATGGGCCATGTGTCTAAAAGCTGGGGTGATACACCAGAAAAAATTGGCTTATTGACCATCGCTGTTAAAGAAGCTGAAATCGCTTTGTTTCATGCAAATGCTGCAGCCAAAAATCTTGAAAATCTGAAATGGATGCAAACGCATGCACGCCATGTTTTACACGCCGTCGATGCTTCACAAGAAGCTAAAGGCCCGGGCAAAGGTTATGGCGTTCTTAAAGGTGCAAAAGGTGCTGCATTCCACATTAACGTGGCCGCGAAACAAAGCGATGCCTCTGACGATGTTAAAACCCACGCCGTCCATGTTGCTGCCTCAGCGCAAAATACGGTTGATCGCGCATTGCGTATTGTCAAAGTTGCCAAACAAATTATTGCGACAAAATCAGTTAAAACAGCTGCGACATTGACCAAAAGAATGCAAGGCATCGCTATAGAACTTCAAAATGGCCGCGATGTTAATGGCGATGGTAAAATCACTTGGCACAAAGGCGAAGGTGGATTGAAAGCTGCTACCAAACATATGGGCATTATGTATAAGCTTGAAGGCATGAGCTAAGCTTTCACGACAAACCCCATTGTAAGCCAGAGGTTTGCCGCCTCTGGCTTGCTTTTATCAGTCACAAAATAGGCACTTTTAATTGCTGTAGTTTGCATAGGTAATGGCAACGCAATGAAAACGTGACAACCAGTGACAAATAAAATCAGGGCAAGAAATTCCTTTTTGGTTCTTTTGGTTTGCCTTTCTATTTCCATAATAGTGCAAACCAACCAAACACAGGCTGCGCGCTTTAACAAAGCGGCCGTACAAAAAGCTTTGGCACCTACGTTAAGTCAGCAAGACATACCCAAAAACGCACCCATATTTATCCGTATTTTCAAGCAATCGGGCGAACTAGAATTGTGGATGAAAAACCGTACGAAAAAATGGGCGTTAGTTAAAACCTACCCCATTTGCTATTTTTCTGGTTTCCTTGGGCCAAAACTAAAAGAAGGTGACAAACAATCACCTGAAGGGTTCTACAAAGTCTCAGCCCGCGCGATGAACCCTAATAGTACGTATCACCTGTCTTTCAATCTCGGTTTCCCCAATCGGTATGACCGCGCCAATGGCCGCACTGGCAGCTATTTAATGGTGCACGGCAATTGCGTTTCTATCGGCTGTTACGCCATGACTGATGAAAAAATAGAAGAGATTTATACGCTGGGCCTTGCCGCATTTAAAGGTGGTCAAAAAACCTTCCCCGTACACATCTTTCCCTTTCGCATGACCGATGAAAACATGGCTGCTCATCAAGGGTCGCAATGGGTTGATTTTTGGAACAATCTCAAACAGGGCTATGATATTTTTGAGAACGACAAGGTGGTGCCCAAGGTTTCAGTAGCAAAGAAACGCTACACCTTTTCAACGCCAAAAGTTGAACAATAAAAAACCCCGCCATTTAAGCGAGGTTTTTCTGTTTCGTTACAATTACTCAAGACAGGTGCAATGCATTGCACCTCATGTCGCGGCTCAGTAGGGAGCAATAAATTGCGCCGAACTATTGTCAAAAACCAGCCGTGAGCGACAAACCATGCCTTGCATGGCAAGCGCGACTGCGCGTCGGCCACATGGCCGCCCAGCGGAGGCTCAACGCGTAAGCGTTGAAACAGCCGTGAGTAATTTAAGCAGTTGCAGTTTCAAACAACTCTTCAACATATTCCCAGTTGATAAGAGAATCGACAAAGGCTTCCATATACTTTGGACGCGCATTACGATAATCGATGTAATAAGAATGTTCCCACACATCACAACCAAGAATTGGTGTTGCGCCGTGCACCAATGGGTTTTCGCCATTTGGTGTTTTCATGATTTCAAGCTTGCCATCTTTAACGGCAATCCATGCCCAACCAGAGCCAAATTGTGTTAAGCCTGCTTGAATAAAATCAGCACGGAATTTGTCGTAGCCACCAAGGTCTGAATCAATTGCCGCTTGCAATTTAGCTGGCAAAGATTTGCCGCCGCCATTGCCCTTCATCCAATTCCAAAAGTGCATGTGGTTATAGTGTTGCGCTGCATTGTTGAACAAGCCCGCATTGTTGCCGAACGAT
>JAMOMM010000249.1 GCA_027067085.1 Hyphomicrobiales bacterium | reverse complement strand
TCTATCGCTATTGTGCGCGTCTCTTGGAGATGTTTCTTATCGAAATATTGGGGCGTAGCTTAGCTGGTAAAGCAGTGGCTTTTGATGCCAAAGAGCGCAGGTTCGAATCCTGCCGCCCCAGCCAAGCAAAGCTTTCAATTTATTTAGTGGTGGTGCGGTTTTTACCAAGCCCGTTGTTATGCTTTGTTAGCGGGCCATTTGGGGCATTACCCATGAAATGGTAAACCCCGTTGGGCAATGTTTTTCAAGGCCTTTATGGGATAATTATCTTGCTCGTGCTCAACTCGATGCCGACTGTTGACATCAACACGCGTAATATCATGCGACTTTGGGAAACAGGGTTTAATACGTTCAAGTTGCTTATCAGAAAGCCAGATCAAATCATTCATTTGCGAATTCTTCTGTACATAAGAAATCACAAATCGCCCAAAAAGGGAGTTCTCAAAGTTAATGGATCCTGGGCCTAGTTAACAGCAAGAGATGTCGCTTTATCAAAATGAAAATATCGTAAAGTAATTCGATATATAGTCACGTGCATCAGTTGAAAAACTGTTCAAATATGAAAACTAGATTTTAGTAATCTGGTATGTCTGCCACAAGGCAAAGGAATTGACCTAGCCTTACATGCGAGAATAAAAAGGGTTCCAGCAAAACACTAGAACCCTCCAATTATTGTGTGTTAATTAAACGGCCTTACATCGCTTTATCTGTCACCGCGTGTGTCCAAGCACCAACAGGGGCTTTAGAGATTACAGGATCAGAGCCACCTGAAAGCAATGTTTTCACGGTGCGCTCGTAATCAGCAGGATCAAGTTTTCCACCACCAGCGGTTAGCTTGTTGATTTCACGCATCATGCGGCGTTGGTGTTTTTGAGTTTGCGCACCACTTGCATCATTTTCAAGAACGATGTCGGCTGCTGCATCAGGGTTTGTGCGAGCAAATTCCCAGCCCTTCATGCTGGCTTTTACAAAACGGCCCATTTTTTCAACAAATGCAGGGTCTTTCAACTTACCTTCAAGTGCATACAAGCCATCTTCCATGGTTGAAACACCTTGTTCTTCATACTTAAACACAACCAAATCAGAAGGTTTTAGGCCTGCATCAATAACTTGCCAATATTCATTGTAAGTCATGGTAGATACGCAATCAGCTTGTTTTTGCAAAAGCGGATCAACGTTAAAGCCTTGTTTGAGAACCGTTACACCATCAGGTCCGCCTTTAGTGCCGATTTTAAGTTTGCTCATCCATGATAGGAACGGATATTCGTTACCAAAGAACCAAACACCAAGTGTTTTGCCTTTAAAGTCTGCAGGTGTCTTGATGCCTGTTTCTTTACGACAAGTTAGCATCATACCAGAGCGTTTGAACGGTTGAGCGATGTTAACAAGTTTCACGCCTTTTTCGCGTGATGCCAAAGCAGAAGGCATCCAATCAACAATCACATCAGCGCCGCCACCAGCAATCACTTGTGGAGGAGCAATGTCAGGGCCACCAGCTTTAATGGTAACGTCAAGGCCTGCATCTTTGTAAAAGCCTTTGTCTTTAGCAACATAATAGCCTGCAAATTGAGCTTGCGTTACCCATTTAAGTTGCAGCGTGACTTTGTCCGCAGCCATGGATGCTGTGCTCATCACAACCATAGATAGTGCGGTTGCACCTAATAGTAGTTTTTTCATTTCAGTCTTCTCCCTATTTAAGCCCGTTTGTTTTGACGCATCGATGGATGCCAAAACGTGCTGATTTTTTCTAAGAGCGCAATGGCTCCATAAAATGCAGAACCAGCCATAGCCGCTACTGCAATTTCGGCCCACACCATATCGACGTTCATCCGTCCAATTTCGGTGGAAATTCTAAATCCCATGCCTACAATGGGTGTGCCAAAAAACTCTGCTACGATGGCACCAATAAGCGCTAATGTCGAATTGATTTTTAGTGCATTAAAAATGAACGGCATGGCTTGCGGCAAACGCATTTTAAACAGCGTCGACCAATAGCCCGCCGCATAAGTTTTCATTAAGTCGCGCTGAATGCTCGTATTATCGTTCAACCCTGCAATGGTGTTCACTAGCATCGGAAAAAACGTCATAATAATAACGACCGCTGCTTTTGACGGCCAATCAAAACCAAACCACATGACCATAATTGGCGCGACACCAACAATCGGCAATGCTGACATTAAGTTGCCAATCGGCATTAAACCTTTTTGTAGGAACGGTGAGCGATCAATGGCAATGGCGATAATAAAGGCACTACCACAACCCATTACATAACCGATGAGAACCGCTTTAAGGAATGTCTGTTGAAAGTCGGCCCATAAGGTTGGGATGGAAGAGGCAAACCGCGCTCCAATGGCACTAGGCGGTGGCAGCAAGACCGTCGGGATTT
>JAMOMM010000248.1 GCA_027067085.1 Hyphomicrobiales bacterium | reverse complement strand
CGCATTGGCACGCGATATATGGGCGAACATATCGTCGATAATTTCAAGCGCGAAGCCATGCAGGTGCCGTTATTGGCGGGGCTTTTGCGTTCAGATTCGATATACATTTCATCAAATATCACTTTCGACAATCTAAGCCCACTGTCCACTTATCTTGGTCAACCAGGAAACCCCGAACTTGGCGGATTGAGTTTTGATGAATATAAACGCCGGCAAGCCCAACACCGCATTGCTGAAATTGCAGCGCTCAAAGACATTGGCCATTTCATCAACCGCGCCCATGATATTTATCAGTATCAGCACTTTTTTTGTGACACTGGCGGGTCTGTTTGTGAGGTTATTGATTTTGAAAACCCACAAGATGAAGTGCTAAAGTCACTTATCGACAACACAATGATTGTCTACATTAAAGGATCAAGCGCCCACACAAAAATGCTCGTTGATCGTTTTGTACAAGCCCCAAAACCAATGTATTACCTGCCCCAGTTTCTTGATGAAAAGTGGCAAGAGTTTAAGAACATCAATGCCATCACAAATGATGACCATGTAAAACCTGATGATTTTGCCAAATGGGGTTTTGAACAGTTACTCCATGATCGAATGCCGCGCTATGAGGCCATTGCCGACCAGCACGGTTACACCATAGATATGGAAGACGTGCCGGACATTCAATCTGACAAGGATTTTATATCCTTGCTCGCCCGCACAATCGATAAGGCTTAAAAAGCTATCGCACAGAATCGTGCAGAATCGCACTGAACTGAGAAGTAAATTCAATGCCTATTAGAATTCCAAACAACCTACCTGCCCGTGCCACCCTTGAAAAAGAAGGCGTGATGGTAATGAGCGAACGCTCCGCGAAACGCCAAGACATTCGCACACTACACATCGGGCTATTAAACCTTATGCCCAATAAAATTCGCACGGAAACCCAGCTTGCCCGTCTTATTGGTGCGACACCGCTACAAATTGAACTGACGCTGATTAAGATGAGCGATCACGTTTCGAAAAACACCGCACAAGACCACATGCTGGCATTTTACGAAGACTTTAAAGACATTCGACACCAAAAGTTTGATGGCTTCATCGTCACGGGCGCACCTGTTGAATTGCTCAACTTCACTGATGTTACGTATTGGAATGAACTGCGCACCGTATTTGACTGGACCCAAACCAATGTCCATTCCACTCTCAATATCTGTTGGGGAGCACAGGCAGCCATCAACCATTTCCATGATGTGCCAAAACACGAGCTTGAACATAAGGCCTTTGGCGTTTATCGACACAACAACCTCAATCCATCATCGCCGTACTTGCGCGGATTTTCCGACGATTTTTCTATCCCCGTCTCACGCCACACTGAAGTGCGCCGTAACGACCTTTCGACATATGATGGGCTAGAGATACTCATGGAATCAGATGAAGCTGGCCTATGCCTTGTTGATGACCCCAAACATCGCCAACTTTATATGTTCAATCATTTGGAATATGACAGTCATTCATTAGCCGAAGAATATTGGCGAGATCATAAGGCGGGCAAAAACACCACAATACCTGCCAATTACTTCCCCAATGATGACCCAAAAAGTGAACCGCGCAACCATTGGCGCAGTCATGCTCATTTATTTTTGGGTAATTGGATTAACGAGATGTATCAAACAGTTCCATTCAATACCGACGACATCGGTACATAACCAACGACACTGACAAATAACCAAATAAAAAGCCCGCATAATCAAATATGCGGGCTTTAAAGTTATTTACGTGTTTTAATCGGAATTAAAGCAGGCTGCAATTTGGGATCAAACACCCGCTCGGGCAAAAATGATGAACTATCATCATCGTCGTTTTCAACAAAGTCATGACCAAGTAGCACAGCCGATGCAACGGCTGCAGAACCAAAAGTCACTGCAAAAAACAATCCGAGCATGGAAAGCGCGACCCATTTCATTGAAGAGTTCAGCACCAACGTACCAAATCCACCAACATCAAAATAAAGCAACGCGGCAACAAAAGACCAACCGACAACAATGCCGATGGCAATGTTTTTAAACACAAATTTGAGTAGTTTAGGCATGTCACGACTCCCATAAGTCTGGCGAGTTAGCTTGTATTCTCTACAATGCTAAACCTAAAGAAAAAAACCGCAAGTCACTTTTCTCTTGATCGCCAATTTGTCGCAAAAAAACACCGAGGTAATTTCTTACCTCGGTGCTTTCCCAGCCCGTTAATTTCTAACGTCGTCTAAAGTCAGGTTTCAGTACGTGTCGCATTGAATCGAAGTGAATTGAATTCACTTAAACGCGACACGCTTTAGTTAAAGGGCAGCTAAATCATCGAGTGTTTCAACAATACCAAAGGTCACGTTTGCGTCCACACTCACATCTG
>JAMOMM010000247.1 GCA_027067085.1 Hyphomicrobiales bacterium | reverse complement strand
CCAGAATCGCTGTCTGTCTTCCTCGCCCGTCGGGTAGCAGCCAGTTAAACACAATGACGCGGATAAGCATGTAGAGCCAACGGCAGAGGATTTGCGGACGCGGGTTCGATTCCCGCCGCCTCCACCAAAAGAGGGTTCATCAAGAACCTAAAACAGCCCGATAAGCCATATAGAACAACGGCTTATCGGGTTTTTTATTGCCTATAGCATCCTATAAGGCTTAGTAACATCTTCGCTTTTTAGTAACACTCATAGTAACATCGAGGCAGCATTACTAAATGCGGTGTTACTAAAATGGCTAGAATCAGCATAAGAAATCTCCTTCGTGTAGTTTACGAGAAAATTCTACTTTTAAGGTCGGTTAGTTTTCGGTGGGATTACCGACCTGCCCTCCCACCCCTTTAAACTTCTCAATAAAAGCAGCAATCTTTTGGAATACGCTTTGCTTTTTGGTTAAGTATTGAGGATTAAGTGGGCTCATTTTAGGCAGAATGGCATTTAGCTCAGTGCCATTTTCGCTGGCATATTCTCGTTTTAACGATGAGACAATATAACGTTTAGCCGCTTCTTCATTCAGGGATTCAGTACTAATTAGCTCTTCTGCTTCACGCTGTTGTTCCGCTTGGGCAAAGCTGAAAAAGGCATCAATAACGCTGGCCTTATCACCAATCTGGTCAAGATCGGTTTGGTTTATAAAATCAACCAGCAGGCTCTCTTTGGCTCGGTTGCCAAGGCTGGCACGAACAACCCGGCGTACGTCTTCAATCAATGCTGCTTTATCTTTAAACTTCTTATTATTTTCGAAGATCAGTTCCAGAATGTAATCCAGATTAATCTCCTGTGATTTAAGCAGATCAACCTCAAAAACCACATCGTCCCAATCAATGGTAGAGCTCTCTTTTTCATTAGCCGCTTTTTCACGGCGCAGCCAATCGCGAATATCGTTATAGCTTGAACGGTAATCTTGAATCTTGCGTTCCGCAGGCATCTTAATGGCTTGCAGCATTTCAAGCTCTTCGTCATTTAAATAATGCTTGGCCTTAAATTCCTCAACCACCTCCGGGGCATCCATATCAACGCTCTGCAAGGCTTTCAAGCTGGCAAATTCATCGTAGTTTTGCAGCACGTTCTCCACACGCAAATATTCACCAAATAGTTTCGCAAAGGCTTTTTTATCGGACTCTTTTACAATCGCTTCGGGATTGGAGAAACGCTCCTGCAACTCCGTGACCACCTCAATATAACCGCGTCTGGCTTTACCGGTTATCACATCGGTAAAACCTTCCATATACTCCTGATAGCTTTTTTCCAATATCACATTTTTGGTATTGTTATCACCAAACAGGGTGATGGCATCTACGGTTGCCTGTTCTAAATCACGGAAGGTCACAATATTGCCAAAAGTCTTGGTGGCATCGTAAATACGATTGGTACGTGAAAAAGCCTGCATCAACCCGTGATAACGTAGATTTTTATCCACAAACAAGGTGTTCAGCGTGGGAGCATCAAAGCCTGTCAGAAACATGCCCACCACAATCAGCAAGTCGATATCCTGGTTCTGCACGCGCAACGCAAGGTCACGGTAATAGTTTTGAAAGCCATTACTGTCTACGCCAAAGTTGGTTTCAAATGATACGTTATAGTCGTCAATGGCCGCGCTTAAAAACTCCTTGGCACTGCTATTCATGGCGGAAACATCAAAGCTTTCATCCAGAATATCGCCCACGGCATCCTGCTCTTCATTGGCGGCAAAGGAGAAGATAGTGGCCACTTTAAGCGGTTTATCACTGCCCTCCTGCAAATTTCTGAATGACTCATAATAGAGCTTGGCGGCATCCACACTGCTCACGGCAAACATGGCATTAAAGCCCTTGGAGGCGGCTTGCTGGCGATGCGTCTTTTGCCGGTAGTTATTTAAGATATAGTGCGAGATCTCCCGAATACGGTCGGGATGCAACAAGGCCTGCCTGTTTTCAGCAGCGCTGAGTTTTTTCTCATCCTGCTCGCTTTCAATCGCCTTAAACTGTGGGCGTACATCGTTGTAGTCCACCTTGAACTTCAACACCTTTTCATCGCGAATGGCATCGGTGATGACGTAGGAATGCAACTCACGGCCAAACACACTGGCCGTGGTTTCGGCCCCCAGCGCGTTTTCCGGGAATATTGGTGTACCGGTAAAACCAAACTGATAAAACTTTTTAAACTTCTTCTTCAGGTTTTTCTGCGCTTCACCAAACTGACTGCGGTGCGCCTCATCAAAAATAAACACCACTTGCTGGTTGTAAATGGGCAAATCGTTTTCACTTTTCATCAGGTTATTGAGTTTTTGAATGGTAGTGACAATGATCTTATTATCATCTTTATCCAGGTTGCGCTTGAGCCCGGCGGTGCTGTCAGAGCCATTGACACTATCGGGTGAAAAGCGCTGGTACTCTTTCATGGTTTGGTAATCCAAATCTTTACGATCCACCACAAAAAAGACCTTGTCGATAAAGTCCAGCTCAGTCGCCAAGCGTGCCGCTTTAAAACTGGTTAAGGTTTTACCAGAACCCGTGGTGTGCCAGATGTAACCGCCACTTTCGGATTTTCTCCAGCTTTTGGCTTCAAAAGAGCACTTTATCTTTCGCAAAATACGCTCCGTTGCCGCAATCTGGTAGGGGCGCATCACCAGCAAGGTATTACTGACATCAAATACCGAATAATGCAGCAACACATTTAACAGGCTGTTTTTCTGGAAAAAGGTAGCGGTAAAGTCTTTTAAGTCCTTAATCAGACTGTTATCGGCCTTCGCCCAATTCATGGAGAAATCAAAGCTGTTTTTATTGCGCTGGGTAGTATTGGCAAAATAACGGCTATCGGTACCGTTTGAAATCACAAACAACTGCAAATACTTATACAAGGAGTGCTCGCTATTTAAGCTCTCTTTACTGTAACGGTGCACTTGATTAAAGGCCTCACGAATCGCCACACCGCGTTTTTTTAGCTCTATCTGCACCAGGGGCAAGCCATTGACCAGCACGGTCACATCATAACGGTTGGCGTGTGTGCCAGTTTGTTCAAACTGTTTGATCACCTGCAATTTATTGCGGGTAATATTTTTCTTGTCTAATAGATAGATATTCTGAATATGCCCATCATCAAAAACAAAGTCATGAATGTAGTCATCATGGATTTTTCGGGTTTTATCAACAATAGTATCGCTGGGTTTATCCAAATAGGTCTCAACAAAGCGTAACCACTCACCGTCTAAAAACTGCACCTTATTCAGCTCTTGCAGCTGCAAGCGCACATTGGCCAGCATTTTCTCCGGTGTGTTTAGACCGGGCACATACCCATAGCCCTGACTTTGCAAATCCTCAATAAACTCCCGCTCCAGGTCATCTTCGCTTTGGTAGCTCTCCTTTACTTGCCACTCTTTGCTGTATTTATCCAACACGATAAAGTTATTGGACTCAGCAATGGTTTTATAGTCATTCATTATTTGGAGTCTCTTTTTTGCAACAGTTTTTTCACTTCCCGGTCAAAATCAGATTCGATACATTGCTGCTTATTGAACTTTTCGTATTCTGCAATGGCTTTCTGTTCCGCCCGCTTTCGGCTGATATTTCCATAACCTTCCAGAATTTGGTACTCATTAAAGCCCAGAAATTTATTCACGCTTTCGGCAAAGCCCTCCATAGTGAAAGCGTTGCGCCGCTCGATAATCCCCTCGATATAGTCAAAAAAGGATGAAACAGCACGTTCCAGCTTTTTAATATCAGCTTCGCTTAAATAATTTTTTGCCACGGTTGAATCCGACTTCAACACACGACCATCCGGCGCATTTTTATAGGTACTCATCCCCATCATCGGTTTACTGGCATCCGCTTTCAGGGAAATAATTTCTGCCGCCGTATGGCCGGTAATCGCAAAATGAAACTTGTCCTGCACATGGGCATAAAACAAACGGGTGGCTTCAGACTTTGGGTCGTAATCGATGCTGCACTCAGCAAAAATATCGGTAATCTGTTGATAGATACGCCGCTCGCTGGCGCGGATGGAGCGCACCTGCTCCAGTAGTTCGCGAAAATAGTCCTTGCCAAAATAGCGGCCATTTTTCAATCGCTCATCATCCATGGCAAAGCCCTTGATGATGTACTCTTTTATCAAGGCTGTCGCCCAAACCCGGAACTGGGTCGCCTGCGCCGAATTAACACGGTAACCGACAGAAATCACCGCATCCAGGTTGTAGTATTTCACCTTCTGGGTTTGTGTTTTCCCGGCAATCGCCCCATGCTCAGCGGTATGTTCCAAAATGGAACATACCACTTCTTCCTGTAATTCATTGCTTTCAAATATATTTTTCAGGTGCTTGGTAATAGCTGGACGCTGTACACCAAACAGCTCAGCCATGCGCTCCTGAGTCAGCCAAATGGTCTCATTGTTTAACAGCACCTCAACTTTCACCTCACCATTGGGCGCGGTATAGAGCAGGAATTCGGTGGTTTGGTCTTGCAGACTTAGATCAGGCATGGCTGTTTTCTCTATTAACCACTGAATACACAGAACACACGAAAAAATAAAAAACATTCTGTGTGTTCCGTGGTTCCAATTGTTTTTGCCGTGTTCTTTGGTTCATGCTGCTACCTCAGCTTTGGGAAAGCTCAACAACAGATCGCGGTAGTATTCGTATTGTTTTTGGCGCAGTTCAATTTCGCGGGGTAGGCCTTCGTTTATTGAATTAGTAAGAGCTTCAAATTTATTCAAAATGGATACTATGTTGTTCTGTTCATCAATAGTTGGAAAAGGTAAAAGTAATGTTCTAAAGGTCGCAAGATTGATATTTTCCTGAGCACTGCCGGTACTTTTTGCCTGAAGTTTCGTTTTCCATGAAGACAGCAGGTATTCAACATAGTTTGAGCTGGTTTTTTCTGGGTTAGCGACAAATCCTATTACACTATCTGGAAAACACGACTCAAAACCAAGAATGGCTGTTTCAGCTATATTTGCAGCGATGGTTATACATAGAGTACCTTTTGGCCATAGCTTACTTTGTTCCAAACCAAGTTTGCTGTACGTTTGGGTATATTTTGTGATGATATGAGGAGCATTTCTAATATCACCTGTTTGAATAAGAGGAATATCTCCGTTATATAACCTTTCGTCGTTTCTTGGGCGATGTTTTGACTTTCCCCGCCCAAACTCAAGTGAAACTTCTTGAAGTGTCTTCCACTCCACTTCCCCTTCTTCAAAACTTAACAACTGGTCGCGATAGTAGTTGTATTGCTTTTTCCGTGCGCTAAGCTCGGTGGTCAGCTCGGTGGTCAGCTCGGTAAAGGTGTCTAATATACGGACGATTTCTGCTTGGATTTTGAGTGATTTTTCTGGGTTTTCGGGGCATGGAATGGGGATGCTGTACTCCATGATTTTAGCTTTATTACCCCGTGGCATTTTTGCACCTTTCGCGTACTGCATGTTGTAACCAAAGAACTTCTCATCAGTTAAAACCTGATACAAATACCGTGGTTTTATAACTTCATCAGTCGGATGAATAACTAGAACATCTCCATTTGTCCCACCTACACGGTCAGCATGCCATATCTTCCTCAAGTAGGGGCGAATATTTCCGATTAAAATATCACCACTACGATATTCAGTAAAATTGCCCTCAGTTGGCAAATAATTGGACTCGGTTTTTCCTGCTCGATTTTGCAAGAGATTATCTACACCCACATAATTTTTTTCATCAAGAAAATCAAAACTAATGCGTGTCTTTGAATACTCTGCTACTTCTGCCAATGCCTTCCACTCCACCCCAACCCCATCAAGCAGCTTTTCCATAAAGCCCATATTACTCATGCTTTAATCTCCGCTACTCTCGTTCCCACCGTCCTCGGTGGGAATGCATAACGAACGTGAAATACGCACTCCCACGCGGGAGCATGGGAGCGAGAAACTCTGTAGTTCAAGATATCACTCATCCCTACAGTTCCTCAGTTTTAAATTCGCTATAACCTTCATAGAAATAACTGACATCAATGCCTTTCATAAACAGTGTACGATCATCAATCTGATCCGTGAGGGCCTGTTTTAGCAGGGCTTTGATTTCAAGGTCTTTTACCGGGCTGCGTTGCATTGCGGATAAATACTCCTCTTTATCCACCTGACTCCACTCCACCACCTGTTGAATTTCTTTTTTTAGTATCAGGTCTAGCCAAATTCGGGTGGCGCGGCCATTGCCTTCACGGAACGGGTGAGCAATATTCATCTCAACATATTTTTCAATAATTTCCTCAAAGCTACTTTGCACCATGGTGTCAATATGCTTCAGCGATGCCTCAAGGTACATCAGTGGCACAAAGCGAAAGTCACCTTTGGCAATATTGACTTCACGGACTTTGCCAGCAAAGTTATAAATTTCATCAAATAGGTAGGTGTGAATAAAAGCAAGCCCTGCATAGGTGCCTGCTTCTGCTTTGTTAATATCACCAGAGTCAAAGAGTTGCTTGGCCTTTTGCTTGCTGATTCTTTCCTCTGCTCTGGCCAGCTCAATCTGATCGGTAATATTGAGTTTGTTTTCTAATGTCATGCCCCAATCTCCGCAATAATGGTATACACAGAAGAGTGTGTCTTCTTTTTTCCGTGTATTCTGTGGTTTAAAAAACTCACCGCACTCACGCCTTATTACCTTCTGCCAATTTTTTAATGCTTGTGTCCATTGTCAGCAAGTGCATCTGCTGGATGGCGGTGTTATTTAATAAACTTAACCTTTCGGTTTGCGGCAATGCCTGTTGTATCAGGTGGGCATTCAGGGTTTCAAGGTTAGCTAAACAGACCAGTTGCGAGACATTGGCATAATCGCGTAGATTGCCTTTTTTGTCTGGGTTTTCATCTCGCCATTGCTTTGCGGTTTTACCGAATAAAGCCATATTAAGCAAATCGGCCTCTGAAGCATAAACAAGGCTTATTTGTTGTTGGTTTAGTTCTGCTGGAATCAGATTTTCTTTTACGGCGTCGGTGTGAATGCGGTAGTTGATTTTGGTTAACTGACGTTTTACATCCCACCCAAGCTGTTTTTGTTCTTCCTTTTTGAGCCGCTGAAACTCTTTGACCAAATATATTTTAAACTCAGCACTGATCCACATGCCAAATTCAAATGCAATATCAGGATGTGCATAAGTTCCGCCGTAGCGCCCCGCTTTAGCTTGCAAACCAATCGCATTGGTTTTAGCAACCCACTCTTTAACACTTATTTTATAGCTATTCAGCCCTGTTTGACTTTTAATTGTGGCGAATTCGCCATAATTAAAACTGGGGTTATGCACTCGCTCCCATATTCCAAGATATTCAACCGTATTGCGGTTTCTGAGCCAATCAGTGATGAAGAAGTTGCCATCTTTTGAGCGCAGCATATCGGTAAGAGAAATATAGTTTTCTTTAGTAACTCGAATCTGCTCATTGAGCACCGTTATGGTATGACTCTTTTTCATTTCTCCCTTCCTTCTATCTCCGCAACAATGACATCAATATCCGCGCGTAGCTTATCGATGTTGGCCACGGTGGTTTTTAGCTCGGCATTGAGCTGGGTAATGTCAATCTTTTCGCGGGTGTCTTTAGCTTCAACATAGCTGCTAACCGACAGGTTGTAGTCATTTTCCGCGATCTTGTCGTTGTCTACCGATTCAGCAAAATGTTCAATATTGGCTTTGCTATCGAAGGCTTGCATGATCTGTTCGATGTGCTGGTCGGTGAGAATGTTGGTATTGGTGGCTTTTTTAAAGTACTCCTCACCACTGGCATCTATAAACTGGGTTTTGGTGTCGGTTTTGTGTTTGGAGAGCACCAGAATATTGACAGCGATGGTGGTGCCGTAAAACAGGTTAGGCGCGAGTGAAATCACGGTTTCCACATAGTTGTTATCAATTAGATATTGGCGGATTTTCTTCTCCGCGCCGCCACGGTAGAAGATACCGGGGAAGCAGACAATCGCCGCACGGCCTCTGCTGGACAGGTAACTCAAGGCATGGAGTACAAAGGCAAAGTCAGCTTTGGATTTTGGCGCTAACACACCGGCGGGGGCAAAGCGTTCGTCGTTAATCAGAGTGGGGTCATCTGAGCCAATCCACTTCACCGAATAGGGCGGGTTGGAGACGATGGCATCAAAGGGTTTGTCATCACCAAAATGGGGATCGATCAGGGTGTTGCCCAACTGCATGTTGAACTTGTCGTAGTTGATATTGTGCAAGAACATGTTCATGCGAGCCAGGTTGTAGGTGGTGTGGTTGATCTCCTGCCCGAAAAAACCGTCTTCAATAATATGGGCGTCAAAGTGCTTTTTGGCTTGCAGCAGTAAGGAACCAGAACCACAAGCCGGGTCATAAATTTTATTGACGCTGGTTTGCTTGTGCATGGCCAGTTGGGCAATCAGCTTGGAGACGTGTTGCGGGGTAAAAAATTCACCACCGGATTTACCGGCATTGACGGCATAGTTTGAGATAAGAAATTCGTAGGCATCGCCAAACAGGTCGATTTGATTGCATTGGAAGCTGTCAATATTCTGGCCAAAGTCCAGCCCGGCCACCCCTTTTAGTACGGCGGCCAAGCGGCTGTTTTTATCGGCTACGGTGTTGCCGAGGCGATTGCTGGTGGTATCAAAATCGGCAAACAGGCCTTTAATGTCACCTTCGGAATCGTAACCGTTGGCGGAGGCTTCGATGGCGGCAAATATACTAGCCAGATCGGTATTTAAGCTTTCGTTGCTGTTAGCACCTGTGACGATGTTAGCAAACAGTTGACTGGGGTAGATGAAGTAACCCTTGGTTTTAATGGCGTCGTCTTTGATTTCTGGGGTGATCACCTCATCGCCTAGTTCTGCATAGTTTATGCTGTCATCGCCACCTTCAATATAGAGGGCAAAGTTTTCACTGATAAAGCGATAAAACAAGCTGCCGAGTACATACTGTTTAAAGTCCCAGCCATCCACTGCGCCTCGTACATCATTGGCGATTTGCCAGATTTGGCGTTGCAGTGCGGCGCGTTGTTGGGTGCTTGTCATTGTGTAGTTCCTGTTGAGGTACGTTTTAACTGGCTCTTAGTTTTAAATTTTTTATACATTATACGAAGAAACAAGAGGCATATCTGATTTTGACTAACAAGCAGGAATATCAACAACTTCATAGCGCATCAGGCCAAGGGCAAGAAAGTCCCCTACCCAATACCATGGTAGACAGTCTAGAGGGCCAAATTCGAATTGGTGAGACAATAGATAAGCTAGAGCTAGCCATGGGATACCATCCCTGTTGCCCTCGCAGTTAAATACCCCAATAATGACCGCTATCGCGACAGACCTGCCGTTGCATCTTCTTCACAGTAGACAAAGATGATCTCAAAAGCAGGATGACGAGCGCATGTTTCCAGTTTATCACTCACCCATTCAACTATAGATTGTGCAAAATCTTCAGGGTAGGCAAAGAAGTACTCTTTATTGTGCCTACGGAATGGGTTTACCTCACAATTACGCCCCTTAGCATGCTTGTCATAGAAGAAGCTGCTGGTTGCATCTTCAACACAGGGGGTTGCAGGAGGGAGACCAATACATTTTTTCCAGAAAGAGGGGCTGACATTATCAGCATGGATAAATCGGCCTGCACCTCGCCAGTAATTCTTTTTTTCCAGAAAAGCCCACATCACTTTAGAGTGAAAGCCTGTTATTTTGGCGATAGCATGGGCAAACGAATCGTCTTCATTATGGAAAGCTGCTTCATCTACCAACGCCTTTATACCACCATCAAAGGCCAGAGCATTTATCGCCTGAATTCTGCCTCTATGGTGGCTTGTTGCGGCTCTGGAAGGGCTTTGAATGCTTGAAAGATAGCTTCTGAATCACTCTCTTTGAGTTCAGTCAGATCAACCTCTAAAAATAATTCCTCTTGATTCAAAATACCGGGCTAAATCAGCGTTTGGCATACGTCTGAAAAACTGCAAATGTGAATATTGAACCACTATCAGTTTACTCCTTGTAAATTAGGCAACCATTCCAAAACTATCTCTCTTTTGGCTGTTCACCATTAAGAAAATAGTTACAGGCTAACTGAGTCTCATACTCATCAATCTCAGCCGAAAAATAGGCGTACATTTGGTCATAACTGGCTTCCAGGTTAACCGCTTCAAGCCCTTCATCATCCCTATCTAACGGAATCTCTCTTCGCATGATGGCTTTGTAGTGTTCGGGATCATCCACAGTGCCTAGCGTAGTGACGCTATTAAACAGCATCTCTAAGGTATACGCATGGTCACGCATTAAGATATAGAGGTCGTAGAGATCACGAGAGCGTACACGATCGGCCAGTACAAGTGTTTTAGCACAACTCAGTCCCTCTACCCCCAATATGTCAAAGCTCGCTTCTGCTTCACGTAGCTTTGCAGCAGATTGGTAGAACGCTTGCTGTGCCTCGTTTCTTCCAAGCACGAAGAACGTCACTTTCACACCATTAATGGTGTAGTCACGAGCAAGATCGAGCATGTTAGTACCATGATTAATCTTGAATTGGGCTATCTGGCCGGGATTAGTGACCATCTGCACTTGGTGCCCCTCACGTTTCAGGCGTAAAGTCATCTGGTCAATAGCAAAGCTTGGCAGAATACCGCCAAATTGTGCGAAGTCAAAATCAAGGCTGACACGATGACCTATTTGCAGAGCAAGTGCCGTACCTCCGACCAGCGTTAACCCTTTTAACTCAGGGGCACAACAGAGCAGATCAAAAAGTGCATTGGTTTCTGGTCGTAGGATATTACGATGCAGCATCATGGCTCTGGCAGCTCGCCATTAGTTTTCCCTTTTGGATACGGGAGAGCATTGAGATTACCTTATTTGTTTGCGCTCTGTTTTTTAGATGGGGCAACTCACTACTCACCCGATCAAAACCGAAATAGGCAACCACTTTTAGCACATCGTTAAAGCGACACATCTCTAGCACTTTAAGGATAAAAACAGAGTCATCTATCTGGCGATTAGACCAGTCATAGGGGAATTCAGTCTTCAGGAGTTTAGAGTAGAATTCAGCCCTACCCTTTGATGGCTTGTTATCAGCATGCTCAACCACTGCCAAATCAAGACCTGCCATATGTAGTGTTCTCATCACTTTTCCAAGTTCAACGGTTGGCTTGCCGCGCTCAAACTCTGAAAGGAAGCGAACACCAACCCCTGCTCGTGGGGCAGCACTACGCAAGCTCAATCCCATAGCCTCACGGCGAGAGCGAACAAGTTGGCCTAACTTCTCTGTAGTTTGTGCAATTGTGCTTGAAGACATTATCTTTACTTAAGCTGTATCCCGTACGGGATATT
>JAMOMM010000246.1 GCA_027067085.1 Hyphomicrobiales bacterium | reverse complement strand
CTAGTAACTAGCCCCGTATTTTAAGTGTTTCACCTTTCTATGGTATTGGCAACTTTTAATTGACTAAAGGACAAGTCCCGTCATACTACCAAAATAAAACAGCTAAAAACTGCCAAAAAATCAACCCAAAGGGAAACCGCATGCTCAAAGACGTCAACAGAGAACAAGACAAAGCGTCTAAACCTGAATTGACATGGATAAAGTCAGCGGTTTTTTTGAGTATGAGTTGCATGGTTTTTTTGGGCGCACAAAGCTCAGAAACCAACGCGCAAAGCAGCTCAACAGAACCTCAATCCAATGTTTGGAAATTTGATGGGTTTACCAGCGCTGAGGAAAATGAAGGCGCTGGAGAAACCTATTCGGCATCGGTTTCCTTTCCCCACAATGGCGAAAAATTACACTTGGCATTGTCGTGCTACATCAAAGGAAAAACCATCGATTTTACAATTGGCGGGCGCGAAAAATTTGAAAAAGCTGCTCGTGTTGCCGTCAAAGCTGCAACTGGGCGGTTTAAAAAAGATGTAGCGCACATAGATTTAGTTTTTAATCAAAATGTGAATCCAGCCAAAGTTTCGGTTTATGACATTAATGGGGAGCTCGGATTCCATGATAATCACAAACCCAACGGCGATATTATTAACGGTTTTTTACGCGCCAAAACCGCTTGGGTGAACGCAACAGGCCTTCAAATTTCTATCCCGTTGAAAAACTCGACCAATTCAATTTGCCAAGTTTTGAAAAAATGCGGCGTGCCTCAAAGTTACTGCAATTCAACAGGGCGTTAGATGCGCGTGGCATAATTTAAAAACCCGCCTATTTGTAAGCCAAGATCGGAAAGATTTCTTTTGAGGTTTGTAACGGAAAAATTACTGCCCAAACACAGCGCCGATGGCTCCACCAAATGCAACTACCCAACATTTGGTACATCTACGTATTTTGCTAGGATTTATTTGCACCCGCCTTTCTCATACTTCTAAATTTCAACCACAAGCCAATCGCGGCTTAGAAATTTAAAAGTGAGTTTAGTAAATGACCGATATAAACGCAGCAGTTGGCGCACAAGGCAACCATGGCCCTCAAGGATCTAATGGGTTTAATCAATCCGTACAAAGCGCAGCTACAGCGGCGGCAGGCATTGGCAAAGTTGCACTTAACCGTCTTATGCATCCAGATGCAGGGGTAATCGGTGCAGCATTTCAACATAAGGGCGCAAAAATTCTTATTGCTGCCTTACCATCCGTTGGGGCTTTGAAATCTGGTAATTTGGAGAATATTCTTCAAAACTCTACATACTTTCTGTCGATTGTTGACCAGAGCGGCACGCCACATGTTTTCACAGGCAACCCTAGTAGCGGCATTGTGGAAGTCGGCAAACCAAACTTTGCTTCCAAAGCCTTTAGTGCAGCTGGCATGAACGGTGTGGTTTTTTCCAACTCACGCGTTGGGGGAAACATGAGTACAGGTGAAGAGATTGTCGGCAGCGTAAACAGCGGGCTTTTAATATCTGACATTGCCCCACAAACCAAAGCGCGCGCAAAAAAAGGTCTGAGCAAAGCCATTGGCAAAATGATTGAGACGCTAACTAAAAAAATGCTCAACAAAGTCCGTAACGATGATTTTGAGCCGCAAAGGGGTAAAAATATTAAAGGTACTGTTATTAAGAACGCACTCGAACTTACTTTGAAAAAACCCGTAAACGATTTGCTGATTAACCAAGTCGCCAAAGCCAGTGGACGCGCGTTTGCAAACTCCCTCAACAATAGCGCAAACTTTATGGTCGGCGTTGCTTACCGTGATGATGTTCGTATCAATCCTGTAAACAGCACTGTTTCATTCCATGGTGCTGTAAACACAACTGAAGATTTTGGCACCTTGAAGAAAGCACTGGACGAGATTCTGCCATAAAACAAACAAAGGCAATAATGCTGCTGCATCGCTGTCTTTTGTCTATGTGCTAAATCTTAACGTCAAATAATTTCAGATATATCCGAGTTCTTGAGGAAGACATTTCTGAACGGTGTTTTGGTTTTATCAACTATTTTTATGGGCGTAAATTTTGATATTTACGCCCTCTATGAAATTGATCCATATTAATCAGCGCGCCGATATAAAAAACATCTGCCTTTAACGGCACCGTCTGGCAATGGCAGTTCTGATAAATTTGAAAAATACATTTTATCACTTGAAACAAAAATTCCGCCATGCCCTAAAAGAGGTTCAAGAGTTTAAGGAATTTCACGGGCAAACGTATCGTTTTTTTCTAGGTTATGACCACCAAGGTCTGCGTGAATAAGAACAGCGCTCGCACCAAACCGCTCAAGCGCAACGCTTGCCGTTTCGCGCACATCACCTAAAATCATTTGTTCTGGTTCTGGGGTAGATGCTGGATTAGATTCAACGTG
>JAMOMM010000245.1 GCA_027067085.1 Hyphomicrobiales bacterium | reverse complement strand
CATTGCTGTCTATATTTTTCGCCAGTTGATTAACCCACTCTATTTGCGCTGCATCGATTTGGTTTAATGATTGCTGACCTTTCGATGTCAGCTTTATATGTTTTGCTGTTTTGTGATCTGGGTTGGCATTAAATGTTACAAACCCTATTTTTTCCAAGCCATTTGCAATGCGTTGAACAGCTTGACGGCTAAGACCCATTCTGCGGCTAATTTGAGCAACGCTTAAAGGCTCTCCTTCTTGCTCAATCGCACCCAGAACCTGCCAGCGCGCACTTGTCAGACCAAAGGGCTTAGTTAGTTTATCTCCAGCCTTTAGCAAAGCCCCGTTGAGGCGGAAAACTTCAAGGATCAGTTTTGTCAGCTCTTGGCCAGACAATGTGCGTTGTAAAAGTTTTGACATAATGCATCTACACATATTGACAACATGTTGTCAATATGGCTTTCAGGAAAACCCAATGGTCTTATTCTTATTCTCCAATACACATGTTATGGTCACTGTTTCATTTTCAAAATAAGAAAGAAAAAACATGCCTGCAAAAACCATCATCGTCACGGGAGCAACCAGTGGCATCGGGTTAGCGCTTATTCCAAAGCTTAAAGCAGCTGGGTTTTTCCCCATTCTAACGGGGCGCAATAAAATAAAAGTTGAAGCAGCGGCCGATGAGTTGGGCGTAAAAGGGTACGTGCTTGATGTTTCAAACCAACGCAGCATCGATGATGTTAGCGCCCAAATCAGCAACGCCCACGGCCCAATTTGGGGCCTTATCAATAATGCAGGTATTTGGCTTGAGGGGGAGTTTAGCACCTGTTCACCCACCGACATAAAAGCAACGATTGATACCAATATGATGGGCACAATGATGATGACCCACGCAGTGCTTCCCGCCATGCTTGATGCAGGTAAAGGTTCGATCGTCAATGTGGTTTCAACGGGGGCGCTTTATACGCGAAAACTCATTAGTGTTTATTCAGCCAGCAAGTGGGCGATCAGAGGATTTACAGGCTGCTTAGAAGTTGAGTGCGCGCCAAAGGGCGTGCGCGTTATGGGTTTTTATCCAGGAAAAGTGGCATCGGCCATGTATGAAACCGCTGGCATTGACCGCGATTTAGACGTTGCCATGACACCCGATCAAGCCGCCAACATGATCGTCACAATGCTCAACGATGAAGGCATGTTGTGGTCCCATGTGAGCGGTCGATCGATTGCTGATTATGTTTAAGCAATATGCTTTTTAACGATAACATTGCCAGCAGAATAGCCCGCACCAAAAGAACAGATGATGCCTACAGCGCCGTTGGGGAGATCTTTGTTATGTTCAGAAAATGCGATAATGGAACCAGCTGATGAGGTGTTGGCGTATTCTTGCAAAATGTTGGGCTGTTCACCATCAACAGGGGCGCGGCCCAAAACTTTTTTGCCAATAAAATCGTTCATAGCTTTGTTGGCTTGATGCAACCACATGCGCGATAAGTCTTTAACCTCAATATTTTCATCGGCCAAATGGTCCAAGATAAACCCAGAAACCATCGGCACCACTTCTTTAAACACTTTGCGGCCATTTTGCATAAACTGCATTTGACGCTGGTCCTGCATGCCATCTTTTATTGAACGGCGCAGGAAGCCGTTGTTGTTGCGGATGTTATTTGAAAACTTTGTCAGACAGCGTGTTGCTAAAATTTCGTATTGCTCGTTTGCCGTTGCATAATCTTTATCTTCCAACAAAACCGCGGTGCAAACATCACCAAAAATAAAGTGGCAATCGCGGTCACGCCATTCTAAATGGCCTGAACAAATTTCTGGATTGACCATAAGAATAGAACGCGCTGATCCCGAGCGGATCATATCGGCGGCGGCCTGAATGCCAAAGGTTGCCGAGGAACAGGCCACATTCATATCAAAGCCAAAGCCTTGAATGCCAAGGGCGTTTTGCACCTCAACTGCAATGGCTGGATAAGCGCGCTCATGATTTGATGCCGCGACAATAACAGCGTCAATGTCAGCGGCTGTTTTACCAGCTTGCTCCATGGCAATGTTTGCTGCTTTCACGGCCATTTCAGCCATCAAAGAAAGCTCATCATTGCCGCGCTTTTCAAACATTGGATGCATAATTTCAGGGTCTAGAATGCCGCTTTTATTGAGCACATAACGCTGTTCAATACCTGAAGCTTTAAAAATAAACTCTTCGGATGAATACGGCACAGGTTCGCGCGTGCCTGCTTCAATCTCTTTAGCGTGTTTTTCGTTTTGCAAATCAGCATAAGCATTAAACGCAACAACCAATTCGGCATTGGTTATCACTTCTGATGGGGCAAAAACACCTGTGCCCGTAATCATCACTGTTGAACTGCTTGAAGACATTTAATTGACCTTTGTTGAAATGCTGAATGAGACGACCTACAGATCAGAACCTTAGATACTTTTATGTTTATAGGCCTTTTTTAACGCTGCAAACAAGACCGAATTAAACCGTTTCTCAACACGTTCAAAAAGGGGAAATCAATGAGCAGAGAAACACTGCCTGATCCCTTAATTTGAGCTTGATGATTTAAAGTCGCCTCCTGATAACCACCGTGAACCCTTAAACTGACGATCGTGATGGCCAATATTCCATCTGGATAAATTTGCAATAGCGGGTTTATTTCATTTGGAAAAATGGCGAGCCAAGAGATATTTAAGGATAAGGTCTCTCAGCAAATATTAGAATTTACAAAATAGACAGAACTGAAAGTGCCGTCTAGTTCATAGATAAATCGAGTTACTTTCTCGCCTACGTGGGAATGACGGACGTAGCTAAAGCATAGTTTAGTAAAAACTGAAATCTAAATATCTAGCTACCACCTCACAACTCATCATATTTCTTGGCCGTGCCTTTTGCTTTTTCAACGGGGTACTTTTCTTCGTTGCTATTTATTTTTTCATTGGCGGCGGCTAGTACATCAATGCCTGCGCGTTCACACACCAACAATAAGTACAAAAGTACATCAGCGGTTTCTTCTTTTAGTTTGGCTTGCATGGCAGGGGTCATAGCCAGCGTCTCAAAGTCATCACCAGATTTCCACTGTGTCAGTTCAAGCAATTCAGACGCTTCTAAGTTTAGCGATAAAATGAGGTCTTTTAAGTTGTGGAATTGCTTCCAGTCGCGGGCATCACGAAAGGCCAATAAACGTTGTGTCAGACTGTGGATTGAAGGCTTTGTCATTGGGCAGCTCTTTGTGGATGGTTTGACATATATCAAGACCTAAAAGCGGTTCTTGAAGAGTGTTGGAAAGGTTAACAAATCTGCGAAAAACTATAATACCTTAGTTATACCTATGCGACATCTAATTTCTTGCGCTTTATGCATAAATCATGATACGTCAATACGTCTTTTTAATCTCGTTTGATAATACAAAAAAGTGCTGAAATACGCCGACTGAGGAGTCTTAATTCAATGTTTACTGTTAACCCGTTCACCGCGCTTTCGGAGAGCATTCCAGCTACCGCGCTGCAGCTTTATGTCCTTGCGATGTTTATTTTCGTTATTGGCGGCACCATTATTGATACTATTCACAAAAAAAGTGCTCAATATTTCTTCAAAAACGCTGAAGAAGCCAAAAAATCTGCCACACGCACCGTAAGCAGCGGCGAAAAAGTTGGCCTTGTTGTTAAAACTGTTACGTCAGAAGTTTTGACGTCGTCAGAGTTCAGCAACCAAAAACGCCGCTTGTCACATTTGTTGTCAATGTATGGCTTTATCGCATTTATTGTCTCAAGTGCTGTTATGGTTTTTGCTTATTCAGGCGCTGATGCTGTTACACCCGTTATTTGGCCAATCATTTGGCACCTTGGTGCGCTTAGCCTTTGTGTTGGCGGCTACTGGTTCTGGTTTGCTATTCGTGTTGATGTTGCAGCCGAAGGCAATTCACCTTTCCGCGTTGTTAAAGCTGACATGTTCATCTTGTCTCTTCTTGCAACAGCAACGTCAGGTTTGATCTGGTCATTCTTGCAGTCAATCAATGCAGGCGGCCTAACATTTGCTTTCTTGATCTTGTTCATCATCTCAAGCACCGTATTGTTCGGCGGCGTGTTATGGTCCAAATTTGCTCACATGTTCTTTAAGCCAGCAGCTGCTTACCAAAAGAAAGTCACGAAAGCTGACGGTTCTCGCGAGAACTTGCCAGCCGATGCTGATCGTTCTGATCCAGCCGACCGTGATCGCCATTCTATGGAGTTGTTGAAAGATGCACCACTGGATATGGGCCTTGGCATTAAGCGTGAGCAGCCTAACCATTTCTAATTCATCATTCTAATTCAACATCGAATTTTTTTCGAAACTGAGGAAACTAAAATGCCTACATTTGTCTATATGACACGTTGCGATGGCTGTGGTCACTGTGTGGATATTTGTCCATCAGACATCATGCACATCGATAAGACTTACCGCCGCGCTTATAACATTGAGCCTAATATGTGTTGGGAATGTTATTCTTGTGTGAAAGCTTGCCCACATAACGCTATTGACGTTCGCGGTTACGCTGACTTTGCCCCACTTGGCCATTCTGTTCGCGTTCAACGTGAAGAAGAAAAAGGCACCATTGCTTGGAAAATCAAATTCCGCAACGGTACGGAAAAAAGCTTTTTGTCACCCATCACTACAGTACCTTGGGGTACAGGCACGCCAAAACTTAAAAACGAGCCAGCACCGAACACAGAAATGCGCGACAGTCAGCACCTATTTGGCGAACCGCATGATGTACGCCGCAACGATGACGGCAAATTGGCAACACTTGAGTCCAATGGCCTCACTATTAAGCAAGGGGTTTATTACTAATGGGACATCAAACAATCGTTGAAGACAACATTGACGTTCTCGTCGTTGGCGCTGGCCTTGGTGGCACGGGCGCGGCATGGGAAGCTCGTTTTTGGGGTCAAGATAAGAAAATCGTAATTGCTGAAAAAGCTAACATCAACCGTTCTGGTGCTGTGGCTCAAGGCTTGTATGCGATTAACTGTTACATGGGCACTCGCTTTGGCGAAAATAACCCAGAAGATCACGTGCGTTATGCTCGTATCGATCTAATGGGTATGGTCCGTGAGGATCTGTTGTTCGATATGGCTCGCCACGTTGATTCAACAGTTCACCAGTTTGAAGACTGGGGCCTACCGATCATGAAGAACCCTGATACTGGTTCTTATCTTCGTGAAGGTCGCTGGCAAATCATGATCCATGGTGAGTCTTATAAGCCTATCGTTGCTGAAGCTGCGACAACATCTGCCGACAAAGTATACAACCGTATTTGCGTTACTCATCTATTGACAGATGATGCCAAAGAAAACCGCATCGCTGGTGCTGTTGGCTTTAACGTTCGCACAGGCAACTACCATGTATTCAAATCCAAAACTGTGATTTGTGGTGCAGGTGGTGCGTCAAACATCTTTAAACCACGCTCTGTTGGTGAAGGTGCTGGTCGTGTTTGGTATGCACCTTGGTCTTCTGGTTCTGCTTATGGTCTGATGATCGAAGCGGGCGCTAAAATGACCCAAATGGAAAACCGTATCGTTCTTGCTCGTTTTAAAGACGGTTACGGCCCAGTTGGCGCTTATTTCTTGCACCTTAAAACCTACACACAAAACTGTTTGGGTGAAGAGTACGAATCAAAATGGTTCCCTGAGCTTCAAAAAATGGTTGGTAAAGAATACCTCGATCCAGAGGCTTCTCATGCCACACATCGCCCAATTCCAACATGTTTGCGTAACCACGCATTGATGAGCGAAGTTAATGCTGGCCGTGGACCAATTCACATGGTGACAATGGAAGCATTCCAAGACCCTCACCTAGAAGAAGTTGGCTGGGAAAACTTCCTTGGTATGACAGTTGGTCAAGCTGTTCTTTGGGCAGCGACCGATTTGGATCCAAAATATGAAAATCCAGAACTGACTACATCAGAACCTTATGTTATGGGTTCTCACGCGACAGGTTGTGGCGGCTGGGCTTCTGGTCCTGAAGATGTATCTCCACCAGAATATTTCTGGGGTTACAACCGCATGATGACTGTTGAAGGTTTGTTTGGTGCTGGTGATGCGGTTGGTGGAACACCTCACGCGTTCTCATCTGGTTCATTTACCGAAGGCCGTTTGGCTGCTAAAGCTGCTTGTCAATATATTGACGATGGCAAAGCTGAAGGCATCAAAGTTTCTCAGAAACAAATTGATGACCGTGAAGAGCAAATCTTTAAACCGATGGAACATTATAAAATCTATCGCAATGAGATCGTTGCTGGCAGTGTAAACCCACACTACATCAACCCACGTCAGGGCCTTGATCGTCTACAAAAATTGATGGACGAATATTGCGCTGGCCAAGGTGTAAACTACATGACCAACGAGAAGTTGCTCTCTATTGGCCTCAAAAAACTTGCTATCATGGAAGAAGACCTTGAGAAGCTTGCTGCTGAGGACATTCACGAGTTGCTACGCGCTTGGGAATTGAAACATCGTCATCGTACATCTGAGTGCGTCATGCAGCATACAATGTTCCGTAAGGAAACACGCTGGCCTGGTTACTATTACCGCGGCGATCACATGAAGCTGGATGATAAAGAATGGCATTGCCTAACAGTTTCACGTCGTGATCCTGAAACTGGCAAGTACACCATGGAAAAAGCACCGCTTTATCACTTGGTTGACGAAGGCGAGTAAAACCGCCACATAGGCATTTGATGTAAATGCTGATACAAAATTAGAAAAGATCAACATTTTTGATGTTGGTCTTTTTTTTGATCTGTCAAAATAGTATGGTTTGGCAATTTTAATTTTCAGGTCAGGCGACACCGCCGTGATCTAACAACACAAGAGAGTATCGCAGATGAACATTATTGAAAAATCTGATGATGAAATCATAGAAATGGCCAATGAATTTTGGGCCGATTTGGTAAAGTGGTCTAACGCTGGCCAATATGGTGAGTTTGTAAAACACTTTTCTCAAAGCTTGGCCTTTGGTTTGAACCAAATGGAAGTGGGCAAACAGTTTGCCAAAAGTGAATTGACCCGAAACTTAGCCGAAGATTATGTCGCCTTAGGCACCATTCGCCGCGGCGAACATGTGACCGTGCTTTATCGTCAAAAGAGCACAAAAAAAGAAGGCGAATGGCTTGGCCGTTTGGTCCTTGGTTATGAAGAAGGTGACGTCAAAATTTTCGGCGCATCAATTTTCTAAAGACGTAGTCTTATTTTAAAAGAGACATCCTATTATAAAGAGCTGATTTATTATGGAACAAACTATTCAAGACGGTAAGTTGGTCGAACTTACTTACACCATTACCGATGATAAATCAGGCGATGTTTTAACTTCGGTTGAATTTCCCCTTGGCTATGTGCACGGCCATAACGAAATTTTAGCCCCTGCCGTTCACGCTGAATTGGCGGGTAAAAAAGCTGGCGAAGTTATTCATGTGCCGATTGATTGTAACGACCTCTACCCACCGCGTGATGAGAGCCTTGTTATCACCGAGATGATTGACAATGTGCCGGAAGAATATCGCGAAGTTGGCACCACCATCATTATGGAAAGCAATACAGGGATGACTAAAAACTTCATCGTCACCCGCATGGATGAAAAAACCCTGACCATTGATGGCAACAACCCACTTTGTGGCCGCCATGTTACATTTAATCTTAATATAACGATGGTTCGCGATGCGACAGATGAAGAAATTGCCGAAGGCGGCCCTGCCCTGCCAGAAATCGAAATCGAAGGGACAAGCAAAGTCCCCGTTGATAGTTGATCGGTGATAGTTGATCGGTGATAGTTAAGTTTAATGCGATTGGTCGCATGTTTTTTGATGGTCAACACCAACAAATATACTTATAAATGAATACGAGTAGTTTTTAAATTTTGCCGCATCCCTCATCAAGAGGTATGTGGCGCAACTTGAGGAAAAATAAAATGAGCGCAGCACCTGCAAAACGACCTAAGGTTCCTGAAGGAAAAACCCGCAACCTAATCACGCGCCAAATGAAAGCCACAAAATCTGGTTTTGTTGGTTATGAAACAATCTATGACGAATTTCAAACCGAAATCAAATACGAGACACCAAAGCGTCCATAACGCTAAGTGTCCGTAAACAGTACGGTTACAGAAAAAATTTTAGCGGAATGAACCAAACGGTTTGTTCCGTTTTTTTTGTATCGCAGATTTGTAGTGAGGTAACAGGCTATTCCTAATCCGCCCCGCGTTACCTATTCAGCTAGGCGTTTAATTCCACTTAACTATCTAAGATGCAAATCTCAAACGCAGGCATGCGGACGAAGCTGCCCACTTTGATCGGTCTCAGCACCAAATTGACAGTACCATGAAATTATACCAAGTTTACACTTTATAGGAGCTTTCATGACCCCTCATTTCCGATCTGGACAACAATCAGACGTAGTCGCCTGCATCGACATACTGCGTGATTGGGCCGACGAGACACCGTGGATGGCCGAACTGGATGAACTCGAACCGATGCAGAATTTTTGGCGCGACCTTTTCAAGACTAACTTGGTATGGGTTGCAGAATTGGAAGACCGCATCGTCGGCTTTTGTACTCGTGATGACGACAATATTGGCGCACTCTATGTGGCACCCGAAATGCGAAGTACGGGCATCGGCAAGAGTTTATTAGACATGGCAAAAGCAGATCGCGACTGGATAAGCGTATGGGCGTATGAAAAGAATAAACAAGCGCTAAAGTTCTATCGACGAGAGGGTCTCATCGAAATTTCTCGTGAGATCGAGAGTGACTCTAACCTCATGAACATCGAGCATCGCTGGACCAAGCCAGAGTAACATTCGTCAGTCACTTTCAGCCCATTGCTACCGTTCGCTCAAAGGTCGAGCTTAAACAGCAAAAGGCTCTTTTGCATGTTCTTGCAAAGGGTTTGCATTCTAACTCAATAAGGTTCTAAGCTGAAGCGATGAGTTTAGAAAATCCAATTCAAAATAAAAGCGATGTCATCATCATCGGGGGCGGGCCTGCTGGTTCAACCATGGCGTCGCGGTTGGCTGAGCAAGGTTTGGATATAGTCTTGTTTGACAAGGACCACCATCCACGTTTTCACATTGGTGAAAGCCTTCTACCACGCAATTTGCCCATTCTTGCCAAGCTGGGTATTCTAGAAGCGGTCGAGAAAATGGCGGTTAAGAAGCTCGGCGCTGATTTGGCGCTGCCGGATAAGACTTATTACCGCAAGTTTGAATTTTCAGAGGCTGATAAAAATCACCCTCATGCCTTTCAGGTAAAACGTGCCGAATTTGATCATCTTTTATTGAATACGGCGCGCGACAAAGGCGCGACTATCCATGAAGGCGTCAAAGTCACGAATGTCTCATTTGACCAACCAGAGGCAGTGGTTGTTAGCACGATAGATAGCGAAGGTAATGAGCAAGAGTGGCAGACGCGCTTCGTTGTTGATGCGAGTGGTCGTGACACCTTTTTGGCGGGCCGTATGAAAACCAAGGAAAGAGACCCCCAGCACAATAGCGCCGCTGTTTTTAGCCACTTTGAAGGTGTGGACCGACGGCCAGGGCCAGATGCTGGCAATACCAGCGTCACTTGGTTCAAGCATGGTTGGTTCTGGACGATCCCACTATCGGGAAATGTCGATAGCGTTGGCGTCGTCTGCGATCCAGAGTTTTTGCGCACGCGCAAAACATCGCTGGACGAATTTTTATTATCAACAATCGAGACCTGCCCGCAGATGAAGCAACGCATGGCGCAGGCAAAATCTATTTCTGAAACCCAAGCTGCGGGAAATTTTTCCTATAAATCCACTAAGATGCACGGTGATCGATTTTTACTGATTGGTGATGCCTACGCGTTTCTTGATCCGATGTTTTCAACCGGCGTTTATCTTGCGATGGAAAGTGCGATGCAGGGCGCTGACGCAATTCAGACATTCCTTGGAGACGAAAATGAGGGGGCACTGTGCCTCGATACGCACGCCAAAAAGATGGAACGTGGGTTGTCGCATTTGACTTGGTTTATTTACAAATTTAATACGCCTGCGATGCAAACTTTGTTCATGTCAAAACTTAACCCTTTCAATATGAGACGCTCTGTCATCTCGCTTTTGGCAGGGGATATTTTTGGCCGTATGCCCGGCGGCGTTGGCGCACCCGCATTCAAATTGGCCCATCGCTTTTTAAGCATATTTCGGTGCTGACTGGCGGTCGTAAGCGGCGTTCTATTGTTTATATTGATCTCCTTAAACGCATCAAAACCCGAGGCATCCAAGCGTCTAAGATATTGGTTTTAAATGCCCTTGACATTAAGGGCCAGACGAACGGCTTCGTGTTCTGTTAAACCTTCATCTGCGCCCTGAGCAAAGACTGCAATAATAGTGCGAGTGGGCGTGTCGGGAAAACAATACAAAGCAGAAACACTATCGTGTCCAGCGCCCGAATGGCCAATTGCCAATCCAACGTCCTTCATTTCACCAATCATAAGGCCCAAACCATAACCAGTGCTTGCCCACGGTCGCCCTTCGACCTTTCCACCAATTGAATAAATTTCTCTCATTGCATCTTGCGATGATTTGGAGAGAAATCCTTTGTTCAAAATTTGATTTAGAAAGATCACTGCATCAGACGGCGGACCAATTAGAAGACCATGGTAAACCCATCGAGGGTCATAATTTGTCGTATGCCCCCAAATGGTTTTTCTCATATCGTTCGGCGTTTTTGCAATTTGAGTTTTTGAGATGCCCATCGGTTCAAAAACGATGTGTTGCAAAGCTTGACCAATTTCCATCTGCATCGTTTCTTCGATGAGTAGACGAATAAAAAGGTAGCCGATATTTGAGTATGCCCAGCCTTTACCCGGTTGAAAAACGAGCTTATCAACCCTTGCTCTTTTAAGGAGCTCTTTAACAGACCAAACATCATCACCCGTTTCCACAGCCGCGCAATAAGTCTGGCCTCCATAGGTATTGAGGCCTGCTGTATGCTGCAAGAGTTGCCTGATCGTGTAAGGTTTGATCGTGCCAGTATGGTCTTTGTACTTATTCTCAAGCGAAAGCTTGCCCTCATCAACAAGTTTGAGAACGGTTGAAGCCAGCACAGTTTTTGTAATGCTCCACCATGGAACGATTGTGTCAAAGTCCCCTTGAACAGGTTCATTGTCACGTTTCATAGCGCAAATAAAATTGTTATGCCTCATTGTGAAACTACAATCGCCAAAGTCCTAACCCAACTTACCTTCAATCACATACTGCAAAATCTCCACGACCTGTTCTGGTGTTTCAACTACGGCTAGTGCGGCGCGGTCGATTTCTTTTAGAGGGTGTTGATGGTCGGGGCCGTGCATGATTATGAGTGGGATGTCGCGGGCAGCGGCAAAGCCTGC
>JAMOMM010000244.1 GCA_027067085.1 Hyphomicrobiales bacterium | reverse complement strand
CCAAATAACCAACTGATGGGCAGAGGGATAATTTTACCAAACAGCTTAAACGCATAGCCCTTGTGGGACAGACAGACTTTATCATTTTCATAGGTGAAAGCTGCCCGCCAGCCAATGCCGCTCCCCGTCCATTCAATAATCTGATTGCCGCCAACAGGTTCCATTTTTGATAAGAACCGTTCTGTGCGGCCGTCTGCAAAAGTAAATGATCGATCAAAGCACATAAAGTCAGATGAGAGCCCGCTGGTAAATCGTACCGTTACTTTCACATTGTCACCAGCGCGCGGCACCAAAGTTCCAGTAAGCTTGAAAAACGGCGCCATCAGCTTTGCCATAAAAGACATTTGAATTGCCATGACACCTGTTGCAATAACCAAGTCATTGGTACGGGAACGAATCGCATAGTGATCGTGCATAACTGGCGGCATTTGCGCCCATTTGCTTCCAAAAATACCTGCAAAGATTGGAGCCAAAATTGGATCAAGAACTGCTTCGTCTTGATGACCTCGCGTGAGTTTATTATTCATTGCTCTAGAATCAATCTGAGGTTTCAGGTTATGAAAGCGGTATGGAGATTATCGTACTTAAATGGATTCACGTTATTAGCTCAACAATATTGTTTGGCACGGGCATTGGTAGTGCATTTTACATGTTTATGGCCAATAGACGAGAGGCCAACCACCAAGACGCAAACGAACATGAGCGTCATGGCAATATTGCAGCGATTTATTTCGCCACACGCCATGTCGTCATTGCCGATTGGGTTTTTACCACACCTGCTATTATCACCCAATTTATAACAGGGATCACGCTGGTTATTCTCCTAGATTATGGTTTTAACGAACGCTGGATTGTGTGGGCGCTGGTTTTATACTTCTTTTCGGGGCTTTGCTGGCTGCCCGTTGTATGGATTCAAATCAAAATGCGTGACTTAGCCAAAATTGCCTTTGAAACCAATACTGATTTACCAGATACATACTGGCGTTTTGATAAATGGTGGATTGGCCTTGGAGCGCTGGCGTTTCCAGCTGTTGTCATGATTTTCTGGTTGATGGTGGCAAAGCCATACTGGTAACGCTTATTATCCAAAAGAACGTAAAGCTTCCAATCCTTGACTTTAAGTTTTGATTATTTCTGACCCACCTTTGAACGTCTTAATCGCATTATATACAAGCCACCCTAGTGCCTTGATATTCCTGACTTGACATATATCAAATCACCGATGTTTGTTGTGTGATTAGCTTCAATTTCTTGTTTTCAAGAAACCCTAAACTATGGGGGCGTGTACCATTAAGAAGCTGTTTAAAGAGGTCATTTTGTGTTAACAACGACAACAAAAAATTTAGAAGACCCAGAAAAATCATTACATAAAAAACCTTCCAAAGCCTATCCGATGATGGGGAACGAAGCTATTGCGCGTGGGGTTTGGGAAGCTGGTGCGAAAGTTTGTTCATCATACCCTGGCACACCATCCACAGAAATTATGGAAAACTTGGCGACCTATCCTGTTGAAGACCTCAGCGCAGAATGGGCAACAAATGAAAAAACCGCCTTAGACATTGCCATTGGTGGCTCATTTTCTGGCGTGCGTTCATTTACTTCAATGAAGCATGTTGGCCTTAACGTGGCCTCCGACAGCTTAATGTCACAAAGCTATATTGGTGTAAACGGTGCTTTGGTCATTGCGGTTTGTGATGACCCTGGGATTCACTCTTCGCAAAACGAACAAGACACAAGGGTTTTTGCAAAATTTGCAGGCGTTCCTGTATTAGAGCCCTGCGATGCTCAAGAAGCTCTTGAGTTTACCCGCATCGCTTTTGATCTATCGGAACAGTTTGACACCCCCGTCATTGTTCGCGCCACCACACGGCTTTCACATACCCGCTCAATCGTTGAGCAAGGCCAGCGCAAAACCAATACGGATAAACCCTTCAACGACGAGATTTCCAAAAACGTTATGATCCCGACCCATGCGCGCATGCGCCATGCTCATGTGATTGAACGTGAGTATGCAATCGGTAAATGGCTTGACTCTTCTGACTTGGTTGACTGGAAACAACGCTCAAAGAAAATAGGCGTTATCACGGTCGGTTTGGTTGCAACTTATGTTGAAGAAGTGTTGCCGCAGGCCAGCGTGTTGAAACTTCCTGCATCATTCCCGCTGGCCAAAGAGATGATTGAAAAGTTCATCAATTCGGTAGATGACGTTGTTGTGGTTGAAGAGCTTGAACCTGTTGTTGAAGATCAACTCAAAGTTCTGGGCTACAAAATTGACGGCAAAAAATATTTTTCTCGCGAAGGTGAACACTCTCCTGCAACAATACGAGCTGGCTTTGAAAAGTGTGGTTTCCTTGAGGCCCCCAAAGTCAAAAAAGCTTTGAAAGCTACGGCCATTCCCCGTCCACCACT
>JAMOMM010000243.1 GCA_027067085.1 Hyphomicrobiales bacterium | reverse complement strand
AGGATTTGGGCACCAAGGCCGACTTCTCGCCATTCTTCTTCGCGGTTGGCGGCGGATTGGGTGTCTTCGCCAGCTCCTGAAGGTGATGAGGGTGTTTCGCCGATGTTGGCGGCAGGAACGCCTGCTGTGCCTTCACGCAAATAAACCAAAATGCCACGTCCCTCTTTTTTGAATACTTCATAAGCAGCGGCAAGTTCGCTGCGATCGCCAAAAACATCACTGACAAGGTTTTCGCGATGCAAGCGCACGGGTACATTCTTACCGTCGCCAATTTCACCAAACACCATTGCCATATGTTGAACAGGATCAAACGGGGTGGTGTATGTATGACTTATGGCAACGCCTGCGGCGGTGGTGACTTCAAAAGTATTTTGCCGCTCAACCAAACGCTCGCGTTGTTGACGATAGGAAATAATGTCTGCCACTGAAATAATCACTAAGCCATGTTCACGGGCAAAGTCCATCACCTGTTGGCCACGTTTAACTGTCCCGTCATCATTGACCAGTTCAGAAATCACCCCAACAGGGGGTTCGCCTGCAAGGCGGGTAATATCAACTGCAGCTTCGGTGTGGCCCGAACGAATAAGCACGCCGCCTTCTTTGGCAACCAGCGGGAACACATGGCCAGGGCGAACAAAATCGCCCGCCTGCACATTGCCATTGGCCAGCGCGTGAACAGTGTTGCAACGTTGCGCTGCAGAAATGCCCGTGGTCAGGCCAACTTTATAATCGACTGAAACCGTAAACGCCGTGCCGTGGGGGCAATCGTTTGACGACACCATGGGGTCAAGTTTTAGTCGCGTGGCATCTTCTTGTGTCATCGGTGCGCAAACAATGCCAGAGGTATGACGAACGATAAAGCCCATTTGTTCAGCCGTTACTTTTGAGGCCGCACCAATCAAATCACCTTCATTTTCGCGGTCATCATCATCAACCACAACAATCAATTCTCCCGCTTTAATGGCGGCAATGGCGGCTTCAACGGTATCTAATGTATTTTCGTCTGTCATATCTGCCTCTAAAAATTCATCAGCGCGCACATCATTGTTGGTGACTTGGGAGATTTTCTTCACCAAGTCCAATGACGGCTCCGCGCCCTTTAATAATTGCGACACGCGCCCTTGGGTAATACCAAGAGATTTTGCCAATTGTGTTTGCGTTGTGCCAGTTTTCGCCAGCCATTGTGCTAAGTTCATATCAGATATTAGGCATATGGGCGCACGCGCGTCAATAAATTATTAGCCACACTAATAATGAAGTTTAATCTGGCCTAATACCCACGATCAATAGAGACCACGTTTTCAAGCAGCAGCCCTGCTTCGAACCGTGCAATCTGGTCGGCAATATTTTGGCATATGGCGCGCGGCGAACTATCAGCCCCATTGTGTGGTGTGATGGTCACGTTGGGGTGGGTCCATAGTTTGCTGGTAGTTGGCAAGGGTTCAACTTCAAAGACATCAAGCGTTGCACCCGCCAATGTGCCGTCATCTAGCGCTTTTAAAATGCCAGCTTCGCGTTGGGATTGTCCACGCCCAACATTGATGAGGTACGGCCCACCAAGCGCGCCATTTGTGGGCAGTTTGGCAAACAGTTCATAATCTAACAAGCCATCGGTTTGCGGCGTTAGGGGTAATAATGAAACCAAAATATCTGTTTGGGCGAGCATCGTGTCTAGCCCATCAGGTCCATGGAAACACTTCACGCCATCAATAAGTTTTTCACTGCGCGACCAACCCAAAACATTAAACCCCATAACGCTAAGCTTTTGTGCCGCATCAAGTCCAAGTTCGCCAAGCCCTAAAACGCCAACCCGTACCTCATTGGCACTTGGTTGGTAGCCCTTGTGCCAAATTTTATTCGTCTGCTGTTGGTTGAGCAACGAATATTGCCGCAAATATCGCAAACAATGAAACACCACATATTCCGACATGCGGTTGGTCAAATCCTTATCGACAACCCTCACCAGTGGCACATCTTTTGGAAACCCAGCGACATTGACAATATGGTCAACACCAGCCCCAAGCGAGAATATTGCTTTTAGCCCGTCTATTTTTTCAAATAATTGAGTCGGCGGTTTCCACAAAATTGCGTAATCAGCCTGTATGTCATTTTCAATTTGGCTATATGATAAAAAATTACGATCAGGCATGAGGCCAGACAGGTTTTTTAACCAATCTAATTCGTCCCAATCGTGGACATGAAGGATGATTGTCAAAAATTAAATCCTAAAAACTGAGTGGTTACAAACCTATTCAGGTGTTGAAAAATCAATATTATTTTATGCCTGTTTCTAAACAAACTTCAATTTAATTTTGCAGAAAATGAATAATTTTCGATTTGGCGTGTTTACATATTTGAAGGCGCTGCAGAGCTTTCAGTTTGCAAACTCTAACTCGGAGATATTTAAAAATGAAAACT
>JAMOMM010000242.1 GCA_027067085.1 Hyphomicrobiales bacterium | reverse complement strand
GCCCAATCCACCGAATATTTTCCTCGGCTCACAGAGCGATGAAAACCCAAACAACCCTTCGTTATGGACTTTTTAGGATAGGTGTACCAAAAAGGCCAGATAAGCACCCATGGCAACTCTCCTGAGTAAAAAGATAAACACCCCCGGCTAAAGCCTCGACCTCCAAACCCTCTGTTTTTGGAGGTCGAGGCTTTAGCCGGGGGGCTGTTAAAGAGAGTTCACCGCGCCCAATCATTTTTTACACCTCTACATCTCTGCCAACAGCTTATGAACCGGAATATGCTCAATTCCTGCGCTGTTAATGAAATCTTTTTTACCTTTCAAGTGAACCATAGTCGCTCGGGTATCGGGGAATTTTGATTTTAAGTAGCTCAGGCCTTTGGTTACTGAGGCGTCTGATAGTTTGGCTTCAATAAAATGGATCGGACGACCATTTTCAGTCACCACAAAATCGACCTCCCGCCCATATTTATCCCGGTAGTATCTTAGATCAACATCCCGGCCATTGATGTCCTGCTCATAGTAGACCCACTTAAGCAGGTGCAGCGCAATGAAGTTTTCAAAACGACTCCCTTCATCATGCACTGCATTCCAATCATAAAAGAACACTTTTTGCAGTTTTTTTAACGCCTTTATTTTGGGCGACCCGAAGGGAGCGATGCGAAATATAGCGTAGAGTCGCTCAAGGGCATCAAGCCATTTGCCAAGCGTTTTGTTGGAGACCTGTATATCTTCCGCCAATGAGTTGACCGACAGTGTTCCACCCGCAAGATCAGGCAGGCGGTTATACATGATTTCAATGGTTGCCAGATCGTTAAACTGCTCATTGGAAGCGACCTCTTCCCTGACGACTCTTTGACGGTAAAATCGTGACCATCTGTTCGCGTTTGACTTGCTCCCTTTTAAAAAAGGTTCAGGAAATCCGGAAAGATTGTATAGAGATAACGCATCTTTTTGCGTGGACATTCCAAGCTCGGAAAAGGTCAGCGGCATGAGTCTTAAAAAATAGTAACGACCCTGAAGGCTGTCGCCCCCTTTTCGAAGAATATCGAGCTGAGCACTGCCGGTGACAAGGATCTTCTGTGACTCGCCCGTTTTATCGTAGATACCTTTTAGATAGTTTCGCCATTTTAAATATTTATGAACCTCATCAAAAATCCACAACGGTGCTTTTTTGAACTCTTTATTGAGAATTCGAGTTCTATCTTCATCTATATCCCAATTCATGTAGTCCGCTGTTTTATAGAGTGACTTTGCCAACGTGGTTTTACCTACCTGCCGGGGGCCAGCAAGCAGAATCATTTTGTAATCATCCAAATCAGCGTAGATCTGTTTTTTTAATAAGCGGTCCATATTTTCATTGTGGACTTTTTAGGACAGGTGTCAAGAAAAGGCCGGGCTTTTTAGGATAGGTGTACCAAAAAGGCCAATTAAACGCCAATGGCAAGTATTTTGAGTGAAAAGATAAATACCCCGGCTAAAGCCTCGACCTCCAAAAGCAGGGGGTTTGCGGTGGATCGCTTAGAAATGTTTTATCGGATCCATCTGACTGTGAAGAACTCTTGTAATCGTAATGCCGTGAGCTTGCTTGAAATAATACAAAATATGGCTTTCATAAGGAAAACTGAGCAGTCCATCAGCAATGTTTTCTCTTTTAGTTCCCATTTCAGGATTATCCGCCAGGAGTTGCCCTTGGGTTTCTAATTCATCCAGATAAGCATGAGCTTGTAAAATACCCCACTGCTCTTTGGTGTAGTCGATGATGCTTTCAAGGTCCCGCTCAGCATTTTCAGTAAATTTATAGCAGGCCATCGATACGCTTTCGCAATTTTTCCATAACGATATTGCCATCGACAACCTTACCGGCTTGAAGATCAGCGATTCCCTCTTCAATGGCTGCTTTCAACTGCTTCTCTTTAAGCGCTTCAAGCTGTGCATATTCGCGTTTGGCATCACTGGCATTGAGTATTTCCACGGATCGCCTCCTACAACAAAATGATTGAATTTAAGGCTATTGTTGCTGTTATTTCTATCTGGTTTCATTATACAAATGACCATGAAAACTCGGCACTCACCGAACGTATCAACTCAATGATTCTCTCAAACCTTTCCCCCGGGTTTCGCAGGCTCAGCCCAGGCTACCTGGTTTATAGCCAACGCCTGACGCTCCAGCCCAACAGTTCCGCCAGGCGGGGTACCCAGCGGCGTTGCCGCCAGCGGGTGGCATTTACCGCTGAAGCTTCTGTCAAATCGGCCTCGAACTGTGCCTGTAAACGACGACAGAGATCGGGATCCCGACTGACCAGATTCAACTCATAATTTTGAAACAGGCTGCGGTAATCAAGGTTGGCTGTGCCCAGTGTCGCCCACTCACCATCTGCAATCGCCACTTTGGCATGCAGCATTCTTGGCCGGTAT
>JAMOMM010000241.1 GCA_027067085.1 Hyphomicrobiales bacterium | reverse complement strand
CCCGAAACCCTATAACCAATGCGGTTGAAGTCAATGAGAGCACCTGCGTTGGCTGCAAAGTGTGCACCATTGCTTGTCCCTATGGCACGATCAATTATCAACCTACATCTGGTAAAGTTATAAAATGTGACTTGTGTGGCGGCGATCCAGCTTGTGCAAAGGTTTGTCCAACCGATGCAATTACTTTTATAGAAATCAACGATAGTGAACAAATGTCAAAAGGAGATGCAGCATAATGGCTTGGCAAGAAAAAGTACTACGCATCAACCTGACTACAAGCGAAGTGACAACAGAAGCCCTAAATATGGAATGGGCGCACGATTATGTTGGTGAGCGCGGCTTGGCCACCAAATACTTGTGGGAAGGTATGGATCCGCTAGCTGATGCGCTCTCACCTGAAAATATGCTGATTTTTGCCACAGGCCCATTAACAGGCACCATGGCCTCAACCAGCGGGCGCTATGCTGTTGTCACCAAAGGCCCATTAACGGGCGCGATTGCTTGTTCAAATTCTGGTGGCAAGTTTGGAGCAGAATTGAAGTTTGCGGGCTATGATTTACTCATCTTAACTGGCAAGGCTGATAAACCCGTTTATCTGCTGATTGAAGATGACGACATTCAGATTTTACCTGCCGATGACATTTGGGGCACCACGGTTTGGTATACAGAAGAATGGATAAAAACCCACCACCGCGATGGCCAAATTAAAGTGGCTTCTATTGGCGAATCTGGTGAAAACCACGTGCGTTATGCTTGCGTGGTCAACGATTTACATCGCGCGGCGGGACGTTCTGGCGTTGGCGCGGTTATGGGGTCTAAAAACCTTAAAGCCATTGGTGTGCGTGGCACGGTTGGGGTTAGTGTTGATGACCCAAAAGGCTTTATGGCAGCGGTTAAATCTAGCCATGAACGCATGGCTGGCCATAAGGGACGGATGAACTTTACCAAAAACGGCACCCACCCGATGCTGGATATGATGAACGAATTTGGCGGCCTGCCAACCCGTAACTTTGACGACACACGATTTGAAGGCACCAAAAAAATTAACGCACGTGCCTCGCAAACACCAAACGAGCATGGTCACACTAATTTGGTTGCCAACAAAGCCTGTTTTGGTTGCACTATTGCCTGTGGGCGCATTGCTCAAATTGATGAACAACATTTTACTGTCATCAATCGCAAAGAATATATGCATGCATCGGGTGGCATTGAATATGAAGCCGCTTACGCCTTTGGCCCGTTGTGCGGCATTGATGATATTGATGCCCTAACCTTTGCCTCATTCATGATGAACGAACATGGCATGGACCCGATTTCTTTTGGTGGCACATTGGCAGCGGCCATGGAGCTTTATGAAATGGGTGTAATCACCAAAGAAGATACCGACGGCATTGAACTTAAATTTGGCAATGCTGAAGCTCTGACAATAATGGCAGAGAAGACGGGCAAGTACGAAGGTTTTGGTAAAGTGCTGGGTCTTGGTTCGCGCCTCATGTGCGAAAAATATGGCCACCCTGAAGTTGCTATGCATGTGAAGGGGCAAGAGTTTGCAGGTTATGACAGCCGCGCCCTGCAAGGCATGGGGCTTGGATATGCCACCTCAAACCGTGGCGCTTGTCATTTGAGGCATGATACATTCGGCCCTGATATGGAAGACCAAACGGGTGCTAATAAAGCCAAGCCTTGTAAGGATTCACAAGACTATATTGCGTTTTTGGACTCGACTGGATTGTGCCTATTCACGTCTTCTGCTGGTATGAAAAAGCCGATGTATCACGAGCTATTAAACACCGCCTGCAATCATACGTGGAGCGAACAAGACCTTGATTTAGCAGGTGAACGGATTTGGACATTAGAGCGCATGTTTAATTTAGCCGCTGGCCTGACCAGTGCTGATGACACATTGCCAAAACGATTGCTTGAAACGCCAGCACCATCGGGAACCGCGAAGGGACATGTGGCAGAACTTTCAAAAATGTTGCCCGAATATTATGACTATCGCGGTTGGGATACAAAAGGTGTACCGCGCGATGAAACCCTATCTCGCCTTGGCTTAGACGATTAGGACATGAAAATTCATTTCAAAACGTCCAGCATTTTTGAGGATATTTTGCCCAAGGGCAGCACAGATGATGAAGCCATGATCGAGTTTGATGATGGCTTCACCCCCGTTGATGTGATGAAGCAACTTGGCCTGCCACTTGATGAATTTTATCTGGTTATTCTCAATGATGCAGTGGTACCAAAAGCCCAACGAGAAACAACAGTTTTGAGCGATGGAGATGTGCTCGGCATTTTCCCACCGCTCAAAGGTGGTTGAGTGCTAACTTTTAACCCTAAGGCGTGTCACATTTAATTGACTTCACTTACAGGGCCGAACGGGCTTGCCAAGAATGGCACCAGAGGCCAAAACTTGAAAATTGCACGTTATC
>JAMOMM010000240.1 GCA_027067085.1 Hyphomicrobiales bacterium | reverse complement strand
ATCAACCACAATGAACGGTGATCGCTTGACGGTTCACACCCAATCACCAACGGGCACTCAAATCATCATTTTCAATGTCCGTAAAGGCATCGAAACAGGCCGTATCACCCTAAAATAACATTAAACTTCAAACGGCAACCCAACATAATTCTCAGCAAAAATTTTAGCATAGCAATCAGACGATAAAAGATGCTCCAAATCCGCTTGGTCAATCCGTGACTGATAAGTATCATGCGCTCCTTCTGGAGTGTGTAAAATAGCTGTCATCCACCAAGAGAACCGCTGGGCTTTCCACACCCGTCGCAGGCAAATTTGCGAATACTCATTCAGCATCGAACCATCGTTCTCATTAAGCATTTTTGCCAAACCAACGGCCAAAACCCTCACATCTGCAATGGCTAAATTCATCCCCTTTGCCCCAGTTGGCGGCACAATATGCGCTGCATCACCGGCTAAAAACAGTTTTCCTAACTGCATCGGTTCAACCACAAAGCTTCGCAAAGGCGTTACGCTTTTATCAATAATTTCTCCACGGTTAACCGACCAACCCGCATCAGCCCCAAGGCGCAAGTCAAGCTCATCCCAAATTTTATCATCTGGCCAATCAGCAATATCTGTTTCAAGCGGCACCTGCAAATAAAGCCGAGACAGAATTTGCGAGCGCATTGAATGAAGCGCAAAACCATTTCGGTGACGAGCATAAATCAACTCATCTGAAGCAGGTTCAGCCTTTGCCATAATCCCCAACCAGGCAAACGGAAAACTGCGGTGAAACTCTGTAATTTTATCATCTGGCATTGATTTGCGAGACACACCATGAAAGCCGTCACAACCAGCAATATACTTGCAACTAACCGTATGTTCTTGCCCGTCTTTTTGATACGTCACACTTGGGCTAGCATTCGGGCTCGCACTTGGACCAGCATTTGGGCCTGCACTTGGGCTCACACCTGTCTCAAAATCATGCAAGGCCACATCAGCGGCATCAAAAACAATTTCCACATCGTTTTCAAGCGTAAAAGCAATCATATCTTGCACAACTTCATGCTGTCCATAAACCGAAATTTGCTGACCTTCTGCATACGCTGTCAAATCAATTCGCGCCTGCTTACCGTCAATGACAAAACAAACCCCATCATGCAACATCCGTTCAGCTTTCAACCGCTCGCCCATGCCAGAATCAATGATTGTTTGCGCCGCACCATGTTCAAGCACGCCCGCTCGAATACGCTTTTCAACATGAGTGCGTTTTGAGCGCTCTAAAATGATCGAGCTAACCCCTTTTATCGCCAAAAGCCGCGACAGCATAAGCCCAGACGGCCCACACCCGATGATACAAACATCCACACTTTGATTTGTCATTTCCCCTCCTACTAACGATTATTATTTTTGTTCTGTTCCTGCCTTAGCGTGGTGTCATTCGTAATGCGCCATCAAGTCGAATGGACTCACCATTTAACATTTCATTTTCAACAATATGGGCCGCCAAGTCTCCAAACTCAGCAGGGTCACCCAAACGCGAAGGATGAGGAATGCCCGCTGCCAATGAGTCTTGATATTCTTGCGAAAGCCCCGCCAATAACGGCGTTTTGAAAAGCCCTGGCATAATCGTACAAACCCGAATACCATCGCGAGCCAAATCACGCGCAATTGGCAAAGTCATGCCCAAAATACCGCCCTTTGAGGCTGAATAAGCTGCTTGCCCCACTTGGCCTTCAACACCAGCAATTGAAGCCGTGTTAACGATTACCCCACGGCCGCCGCTATCATTATGCGGTTCCAAATCAAGCATTCCAGCCGCCGATTTTGAAATCATATGAAAGGTACCGATCAGGTTTATCTGAATGGTTTTAACAAACGACGACAACCGATGCGGCTGCGCCTCGCCTGTCTCACGATTACGCGATGCGGTTTTCTCGGCAATGCCAATACCCGCGCAATTAACTAAAATACGTTCTTGCCCATGGGCTTTGCGCGCGGCAGCAAATGCTTCATCAACACCTGCCTCATCGGTCACATCAACTTTGCAATATATACCACCAATTTCATCAGCAACCGCCGCACCTTGTTCCTCATTCATATCAAAAACAGCCACTTTAGCGCCATCTTTTGCCAAGCGTCTTGCCGTTGCAGCCCCTAATCCTGAAGCCCCGCCCGTAACAATTGCACTCACATTTTGATTGATTTTCACCCTAAACTCCTAAGCATTTCTTGTTTTTTGCAATAGTAAACCCCATATTGAGGCTAAGTTAAAGAGATAAAAGGCCAACATGAGCAAAGTTCCAGACTTAAAAGATAAAGCGATTAACCTGCCTGTGGTGGTTTCACAGAACGAAAAAAAGGTTAAGTCTGGATTTTGGCCAAAAATCGCAAAAGTCCTCGCCAAAATTCCTTTTGCCGAAAAAGCCATCGCTGCGTACTATTGTGCATTCGA
>JAMOMM010000239.1 GCA_027067085.1 Hyphomicrobiales bacterium | reverse complement strand
GCTCACGCGTTGTCGTTCAAGCCGATGGCGGCTTGCGCACAGGCCGCGATATGATCGTTGCCGCACTACTTGGCGCTGATGAAATGGGTTTTGCCACCGCACCACTTATTGCCGCTGGCTGTATCATGATGCGCAAGTGTCACCTTAACACCTGCCCCGTTGGCATCGCCACCCAAGACCCAGTATTGCGTAAGCGTTTCACTGGTAAACCTGAACACGTCATCAACTACTTCTTTTATATTGCCGAAGAAGCGCGTGAATATATGGCGCAAATGGGCTTTAAAACCTTTGATGAAATGGTCGGCCAAGTCGATATGCTTGATCGCGCCGATGCCATCAGCCATTGGAAAGCTCAAGGACTTGATTTCACCAAGCTGTTTGCCAAATCAGAAAAACAAGACACCACACCGATTTTCCAAACCGAACTGCAAAACCACAATCTTGGCGCCGTACTTGATCGCTCACTGATCGAAAATGCTGCTCCAGCTTTGGAAAAAGGTGAAGTGGTTACCTTTGACGCCAAAATCACCAATGTTGATCGCTCAGCAGGTGCAATGCTATCGGGTGAAGTGGCCAAAAAATATGGTCATGACGGATTGCCTGAAGACACCATCAACATCAATATGACCGGCATTGCTGGCCAAAGTTTCGGTGCCTTTACGGCGCGCGGCGTTACCATCACGCTTACTGGTGAAGCAAACGATTATGTTGCTAAAGGCCTTGCAGGCGGTAAACTGATTATCCGCCCACCTGAAAATGCCGCCATTGTGCCCGAACAATCAATCATCGTTGGCAATACCGTGCTTTACGGTGCGATTGCTGGTGAAGTGTATTTCCGCGGTATCGCAGGTGAACGCTTTGCGGTGCGCAACTCTGGCGCTGTTGCGGTTGTTGAAGGCGTTGGCGATCATGGGTGTGAATATATGACAGGCGGCGTTGTTGTCGTCATTGGCAACACAGGTCGCAACTTTGCCGCCGGCATGTCGGGCGGTGTTGCTTATGTACTTGACGAAGATGATACCTTTGCCAAGCGTTGCAATCTTGCCATGGTTGATTTAGCGCCAATTCCAGCAGAAGAAGAAGCGCTGGCAAGCCAAGGCCATCAGGCGGGCGACCTTCATTCTCATGGGTTGATCGATGTGGATCATCACTTATCAGAACTTGATGCTGCACGGCTTCGTCAATTGATTGAGAACCATAAAAATTACACAGATTCTGGCCGCGCAGCTGACATCTTAGATAATTGGGATGAAATGCTACCAAAATTTGTCAAAGTAATGCCAGTTGAATACCGCCGCGCCTTACTTGAAATGGAACAACAACAAGCCGCATCAATCGCAGCGCAATAAGAACGCGGTCGAAAAGGTTATCGCAAGGAAAGCTGAACTCAACCTTTCTTGCACCAGAATAAATTGAATACGACGGAGGAGCCCCGCGACGACTAGCACCATTGAGGTGCGCAGCCTGCGTGGCGCTTAAACGCTAAAGAACAAGGACTACACAAAAATGGGAAAAGTTACCGGGTTTTTGGAAATTGACCGCTCAGAACGCACTTACAAGTCTGCGTCTGACCGCGTACGCAATTTTGATGAGTTTGTCATTCCACTCGACAAACCAGAAAGCCAACGCCAAGCAGCCCGTTGCATGGATTGCGGCATTCCCTATTGCCACACAGGTTGCCCCGTTAACAACCAAATCCCCGACTGGAACGATTTGGTGTATCGCGATGATTGGTCAAAAGCCTTGGCCAATTTGCACTCAACCAACAACTTCCCAGAAATTACTGGCCGCATTTGCCCGGCCCCCTGCGAAGCCGCTTGCACGCTCAACATCACCGATGAACCCGTCACCATCAGAACTATTGAGTGCGCTATTGTTGATCGCGGTTTCCGTGAAGGTGAAATTGTGCCCGTCATTGCCGAAGAGCGCACTGGTAAGCGCGTAGCAATCGTTGGCGCTGGTCCTGCAGGCATGGCAGCGGCCCAACAACTTGCCCGTGTTGGCCATGACGTACATTTGTACGAGAAAGACGACAAAGCAGGCGGCCTTGTTCGCTACGGCATCCCAAATTTCAAACTTGATAAGTCCATCATTGATCGCCGTGTTAAGCAGATGATTGACGAAGGTGTGACCTTCCATTTCAACAAAGCCGTTGGTGAAGATATTTCAGTTGAATGGCTCGAACAAGACTTTGACGCTATCCTTTTAACAGGTGGCGCTGAACAACCGCGCAACTTGCCAATCAAAGGCCGCGACCTTGACGGTGTTCATTTTGCCATGGAATTTTTGGGTCAACAAAACCGCCGTTTAGGCCATGAAGACATCTCAAAAGAACCGCAAATTTCAGCAGCTGGCAAGCATGTACTTGTCATTGGCGGTGGTGATACAGGCTCTGATTGCATCGGTACATCCATTCGTCACGGCGCGCTTTCCGTCACCCAAGTCGAAATCATGCCTCAACCACCTGAAAAAGAAAACAAAGAACTGACATGGCCCGACTGGCCAAATAAAATGCGCACATCAACCTCGCAAGAAGAAGGCGCAGAACGAAAATTTTCCGTTAGCACTGTTGATTTTGAAGGACAAAATGGCCGCGTCATTGCTGCTAACTGCGTCACCGTTGGCCCTGACTTTAAACCGATTGATGGTACACAGTTCAAACAAAAAGCCGACCTTGTGCTGCTTGCCATGGGCTTTATCCACCCCGTACACGAAGGCATGATCGACACATGGAAACTCGATCGAGATCCGCGCGGCAACGTTATTGCTAACGAAGAAGATTATATGACCAACCACGACAAAGTCTTCACCGCTGGTGACATGCGCCGTGGCCAATCTCTTGTCGTTTGGGCCATTCGCGAAGGCCGCCAAGCCGCTCGTTCCATCGATGAATTCCTTATGGGCGTGTCTGATCTGCCACGATAAACGGGTACTTGGACGGATGAATGACACGTTTTAGCGGCGCTTTGCAGCAAGCTATTTCATCGACTTTGATGGTTACTTCAGCACCCCAGAAAAGCTAGCTAAATGGATGGTGTTGAAATTTACACACCAGACTTGCTTCTCAACTCCACAAAACACCCTATCAGCGCAACAACCAGAGGCCCTGAGGCCAAAGGTGGAGCATTTTACAAAGCAAAATTTGCGTGAACAAAAAGTTTGACCCTCCCCGTATCCACCCCTTGAAAACAGCCCCAAGCACCCCACATAACCATCTTACCGAATCAATTAAAAATAGTGCACACTGCGCAAGAAAAAATATTTTTGGCGTAGCATTTTTCGCACGTAAAGTTTTTGGAGGAAACCATCATGCCCTTATTAGAAGGTGCCAGCATTTTTGTTCTTGTTCTGCTTGTTTTAGCAATTTTTGTTATCTTTCTTGCAATCAAGATCGTTCCACAAGGTTATAATTTCACCATCGAACGTTTTGGTAAATACATCAAAACCCTACAGCCTGGCCTTGGCGTCATTTTGCCCTTTGTTGATCGCATTGGTGCCAAACAAAACATGATGGAACAAGTCATGCAGGTTGAAAGCCAAGAGGTTATCACCCGTGACAACGCCATGGTGATGGTTGATGGTATTTCATATTATCAAATTATGGACGCGGCAAAAGCATCATACGAAGTCAACAATCTGGTCTTTGCTATTGAGAATTTGACCATGACAAACATTCGTACTGTGATGGGTTCTATGGACCTCGATCACCTATTATCACAGCGCGATGAGATCAACCATAAGCTTTTAAAAGTCGTGGACGAAGCCACCGCACCGTGGGGCGTGAAAATGACCCGTATCGAAATTTTGGACATTAAACCACCAGCTGATCTGGTGGCATCAATGGCCAACCAAATGAAAGCTGAACGCGACAAGCGTGCTTCAATTCTGGTGGCTGAAGGTGCACGCCAAGCCGCCATTTTGGAAGCTGAAGGCGCACGCCAAGCCGCCATTTTGGAAGCTGAAGGTGAAAAAAAGGCCGTTGTACTCGACGCTGAAGGCCGCCGTGAAGCAGCCTTTAGAGACGCTGAAGCGCGCGAACGTGAAGCCCAAGCTGAAGCTGCCGCCACCGCCATGGTGTCAAAAGCTATCGCTGAAGGTGATGTCCAGGCCATCAACTATTTTGTAGCTAATAAATACATTGGTGCCCTTGAAGGCATTGCCACTTCGGACAATCAAAAAGTACTGATGCTACCACTCGATGCCACATCGGTTATGGGGTCCATTGCAGGCATTGCTGAAATCGCCAAAGAATCTTTCAAAAGCGATGATGGCAAAAAAACCACCTCAACCACACCGCGCGCGACACGCAAGTAACTCAGCGATAACAATTTAGAAAGGCTTAGATATATGGCAAATCTATTCACCTATTTTGATCCATGGACATGGTTTATCATCTCTGGCGTATTGCTGTTGTTAGAACTTCTTGCACCAGGCATATTCTTTTTGTTCTTAGGCATTTCTGCTGCACTTGTTGGCATCATTGATCTTGTCATCCCCATGGGATGGCAAATGGAACTGACAGTATTCTCGATTGTATCTGTTGTTCTAATCATTATTGCCCGGCCTTTTGTCGTAAATCGGCTTAAAACTGAAACAGATCAGCCCAACCTTAACAAACGTACGAACAACTTTGTTGGTCAAATGTATTATCTTGATGAAGCCATCAAATCGGGCAAAGGTTCTATCACCATCAATGATACACGCTGGCGGGTTCGCGGCACTGATGCGCCCAAAGGCACACAAGTTACCGTCACCAAAGTAAATGGCCTAGAATTAGTCGTTGCGACCATCAATGATTAAAGGCTCTAGCACCGATCAACTTATCTATCTCAAGTAATACCACTTGAAGGCAAGTTGATCTAACGCACTCGCGGTTCAATAAACAATCGCAGCCATTGCGTGATCGAAGCGTTAACTGCTCCACCAGCTCTGGAATATGAGTATGGTGGGGTTTTACGTTGTAGTTTTGCAGCACAGTCGCCAAAATCAACACCGCCTCTTGTTGTGCCTCATGGGCCGTGGCGTTGTAACAGGTTTTAACGCCGCGTGAATCAAACCCCTGCAGGTAAAATACCCACCGTATATTTTTTTTGCGCCATTATTAAAACTACCGATTATCAAAATGACGCGTCGTATCAAATAATTTCAACCGATCTACTTAACGCCAAGCCGCAACAAATCGTGGATATGAACAATGCCCATTGGCATCCCATTTTCAACAACAAATAAACTGGTAATGCTGTTTGCATTCAATATTTCCAGAGCATTTGAAGCTGGTGTTTGTGGGTTAACTGTTTCAGGATCACAGCTCATAACATCAACAACAGATTTTTCTAATAGCCCACTATCCATGTGACGGCGCAAATCTCCATCGGTAACGACACCGACTAATTTTCCATCATCGTCAATTACACCAACACAACCAAATGATTTTGCCGACATGTTAATGAGCGCTTCAGACATAACCGTGTCAAGATTGACAATGGGAACAGCATCGCCATCATGCATCGCATCACTAACATGGGAAAGCGCCGCGCCCAGTTTCCCACCAGGGTGATAGAGCCGAAAATCTGATGCTGTAAAACCTTTGTCTTCCAACAACGCAATCGCCAACGCATCACCAATAGCCAACTGCATGGTGGTTGAAGTTGTCGGGGCTAAGCCACGTGGGCACGCCTCACCCGCCTTTGGCATACAAAGCGCAACATCAGATGTTTTTCCCAGTGTACTGTCAGCTTTTGACGTAATCGCAATCAACGGCACATCAAAGCGGCGTGAATACGCCAGCATATCTTTCAATTCAGCCGTTTCACCAGAATACGACAACATGATAATCAGGTCTTTTTTCTCCACCATACCAAGGTCGCCATGACTGGCCTCTGTGGCATGAACAAATTGCGCTGGTGTACCTGTTGAGGCCATCGTTGCAGCAATCTTACGGCCAATATGGCCTGACTTGCCAACACCAGCCAAAATAACCCGGCCTTCAACTTTTTTAATCAACTCAACAGCTTCAACAAAGGATTTACCAAACCCATCATCCAACGAAGCAATAATGAGTTCTAGGCCTAATAGCTCTTTGCTTAAAGTACGACGTGCAGATTCCAGATACGATTCTGGACCACCTTCTAATTTTTCGATAATTTGTGACATTTATTGACTATACCCCCGTCAGTCGCCTTGGCCAACCCCAGCCAATTTAAAAAAAACCTTAACCTCATAATTATAGCCAAATTATGCCGATACCTTTTTGATAAACATCATCTGTAAAATATACCAGCTGTTAACCATAAATTGGCTAGTCTGACCTGATATTTTGTTGGTTTTCGGTTCAGGCGTTTCAGCTCTCATGAGTTTTAATAAAAAACATTCGCACATTGCGATCACAAGCTCATTGTTGGTGCTCACAGGTTTTGCCGTCGCAAATGCCCAACAAGCCTCAGTTTTACGCCCAGCTCTTGATGTTAGCAACACGCAAAACAACCAGCAAACGAACGCAAACAACCAGACAGCCACAACAGTACGCACCAACGCGCCCCAACCCATTCGCTTGTTATCTACCCAACCTCAACAAATACCGCCACCACCCCCGCCAGTAAGAAGACAGCGCGAGACAGACCCTTACGCCCCCTTGGGAATTAAAGCAGGTAGCTTTCGGATATTTCCTGTTTTAAACGTTTCGAGTGTGTTTTCAGATAACGCTCGCTCTGACAATTCAGGCAAAGTAAAAGACATCGGCTTACAAATTGCCCCGTCAATTCGTATTGAGAGCGATTGGTTACGCCATTCTTACACCTTCAACGCATCAAGCGACCACTTGTTTTATGCAAAATCCACAGATGCCAATTCAAATACATTCGCGGCTGAGGGTGCCTTTCGGTTAGACATTCGCCGCAATACAAACCTTTTAACAACCGCAAGTTACACGCTTTCTGAAACATCATCTGCATCATCAGAAGTGCCTGGCACTGCCATTGGTAACAGACGAGACCACGAGGTTTCATTTAACACCGCCCTCACACACCGTTTAAACCGCCTTGTCGCCACCCTATCAACCGGTGCAACATGGCAAGCATTTGAAAAGGTCGAATTGTCGGGCGGCGGGTTTGAAAACAATGACGACCGCGAGTATGTTGAACCAAACATAAAATTTCGCCTTGGTTATGAAATTTCACCAACCATTACCCCTTTTGCAGAAATTGGATACACCCCGCGCTTTCACAAACGCAAGTTTGATCGCAATGGCCTGCGTAGAAGTTCTCAAGGCTTTAATTCGCAATTGGGCTTAGGCTTTAATCTCTCGCCAATTTGGGACGGTGAGATTGCCGCCACCTATGAGCACCGCAATTTTAAAGATCCAACTCTTTCAAACATCAACGCATTCGGTATCAACGCTACATTAAACTGGCGCCCAAGCGATTTAACCACGGTTTCATTTGTGTCTTCAACCAGTATTGAAGAAAGCTCTACCGCGGGGATTTCTGGCACGCGCAACTACGATCTTGCACTCGATGTAACCCACCGTTATAGAGAAAATATCACTGGAACTCTCAATCTTGGCCTAAACTACGATGACTTTGTCGGCACCAACAATGACGATATTCTCTACACCATTCAAACAGGCATCTCCTATGCCCTGAGCCGCAAAATTGAGTGGACGGCAAATTATCAATTCACCTATTTTGATTCAGGCACCGCTGGCAGCGATTTTACAGAAAATCGCATAACAACGGGCTTCCGCTTCCGCTTGTAAATCAAACAAGAGCTTCCAATAGATCGTTTAAAAACACCCTTTGAAAGGTCTATTTTTTATTGAGAATTTCGTTCAACACGAGGCGAAATTCTTCGCCCAGTTCTTCGCTTTTGAGGCCATAAGCAACATTTGCAGCTAAAAATCCAATTTTCGAACCACAGTCATATGTGGTGCCACTAAACTGACAGCCGAAAAACTGCTGTACATTCATCAACGAAATCATCGCGTCAGTAATTTGAATCTCACCACCTGCGCCCGGGTTTTGTTTAGCAATTTCATCAAAAATTTCAGGCTGCAAAATATAACGGCCAGAAATGATTAAATTTGACGGCGCATCTTCTATCGCAGGTTTTTCAACCATTTGAGTAATCTCAAACGTATCGCCCGTTTTGTTGGCACATCCAACGACACCATAACTAGAAACATCTTCTTTTGGCACTTCTTCAACCGCCACAACATTGCCGCCATGCTTTTCATAGGCTGTAATCATTTGAGACAAACAACCAGGATCTGCCTGCATCAACATATCAGGTAACACCAAGGCAAAAGGTTCCCCGCCAACCAATTCACGCGCGCACCAAACGGCATGACCAAGACCGAGTGGTTCTTGTTGGCGAGTAAAGCTTGTTTGACCTGCCGCAGGCAAATCTTTGCGCAGCTTTTCTAGAGCATCAAACTTACCACGCGCCCGCAAGGTTTCTTCTAACTCGAACTGCTTATCAAAATGGTCCTCAATCACACCTTTATTGCGACCTGTCACAAAAATAAAGTGCTCAATACCAGCCGCTTTTGCTTCATCAACTGCAACTTGAATAACAGGGCGATCAACAATAGTCAGCATCTCTTTGGGAACTGATTTTGTTGCTGGAAGAAACCGTGTTCCAAGTCCCGCGACAGGAAATACTGCTTTTCTGATTTTACTAAAAGATGCCATTGTGCCCCACATTTTAAGTTTTTATCTATCCCATAAGTCTCCAGCCTTACATCAGATGGGTTAAGAATTCGCAAGTTTCTCTTGCCAAATCACGGTAGGTACTGAAATTATCATCCTATGATAGACAAAACAATTCCAAACAGGCGCTTGATCGCCACTGCAATATGTTCTTTTGGCTTAACATTTCAAGACATTCCCGCATATGCCGAGAACGCCAAAGACGACAATAACTTTGCAACTTCAACAGGTTCAGCCAGTTTTTCACGTTACATTCGTCAGTTTCGCTCCATCGCTGTCAATAGCGGTGTATCAGCTAGCCTTTATGACAATGTAACCAAAGGCATGACTGCAGACCCACGCGTATTGAGATTACTCGGCAACCAGCCAGAATTTAACAGCCAAATTTGGAACTATTTGGAAAAACGTGTCAGCGCTCAGCGAATTTCTACTGGCCGTGCAAAAAAGAAACAGCACGCAAAGTCTCTTGCAGCCATCCAACAACGCTATGGTGTTGATCGCCACATCCTTTTAAGTATTTGGGGAATGGAAAGTAATTTTGGCAGCTTCAAAGGCAATATGAGTGTCATTCGATCACTCGCAACCATGGGGTTTGAAGGCCGCCGAAAAAGGTTCGGGCGCAGCCAAATGCTGGCAGCGTTTAAAATCCTACAAAACGGAGACATTAACCCCAAGCAGTTTACAGGCTCTTGGGCGGGTGCCATGGGCCACACTCAGTTTATTCCCACCACCTACAACGCCCATGCTGTTGATTGGACTGGCGATGGAAAACGCGACATCTGGAACTCGGTCGAAGATGCTCTTGCCTCAACAGCCAATTATTTAAGAAAAGCAGGCTGGCGAGCCAATCGGCCATGGGGTTGGGAAGTAAAACTGCCCGCAAAATTTGATTATTCAACCGCAGGAAAATCTGGCTCTCGAACGGTTAACAAATGGGTCCAACTTGGCATCAAGCCCGCAAGTTTCAAAAACTTTGGCGGCTTTAATGAAATCACTCGCCTGATTATTCCAGCAGGTTCCAAGGGTCCTGCATTTTTGATTACTGATAACTACAAAGCCATTTTGGCTTATAATAAATCCCACTCCTACGCCTTAGCTGTTGGCCATTTGGCTGACAGAATTGCAGGTCGGGGCCGTTTTAAAACGGCTTGGCCCGTGAAGGACAAACCCTTTAATCGCGCACAACGTCAAGAGCTACAAAAACTCTTAACCAAGCGCGGGTTTAATACAGGCGGCACAGACGGGCGCATTGGTGGTAAAACTTTAGCCGCAATTGCCGCGTATCAAAAAAGTATCGGGCTTATTGGCGATGGATATGCTAATCATGGCCTCCTTACTCGCTTACGATCAAATAACTAATATGCAAAAACACTTATTTCGTTACTTAGCCAGTTTAGCTTTATTGATTTGTTTTGCCATTCAAGCAAACCTATCAACCCCTGTTGCTGCCCAACCAAAAAACCTTGGATACCTTGGTCAGGGCCGTGACCAATATAAACTTTTTATTTTTGGTGATGCAATGGCAGGCGGCCTGTGGGCTGGCACTGTGCGAATTGCAAAAGGACACCCACGATTACGTATAAACGGTCGTTACCGCGAAGGTTCAGGCTTTGCTCGCCCACAAATTTATAATTGGCAAACACGCCTTCCTCGCACTTTAGAAGGCCGTAATATCGACATCGCCATTGTCATGCTTGGTATCAATGATGGCCAAGCTATTCGCAGTAACAATGAGTATTTAGTGTTCAATACACCTGAATGGCAAAACGTCTATAGATCATCCGTTGAAACCATGATGACCCAATTCAAACAAGAAAACATCGCAGTTTACTGGGTAGAAACACCGCCAGTAGCACGCCTTGACTTAGACGCGAAACTGAAAATAATCGCCAAAATTCAACAAGAAGAAGCTGAAAAGGCTGGCATTCGGTTTGTAAAGATTCGCGAAAAGTTTACAGCATCAGACGGCTCTTATACCGACCGAGGTGCAGACATTTACGGCAACCTTATTCGCTTGCGCTCACGAAACGGCATTCGCTTTATTAAAGCTGGTAACAATAAACTGGCCAGTATTGTTTTAGCTCAAATCAATCGAGACATTGAGATCGCCGATGGAGATCTCCCCGTTGCCGCATTCCCTGTGCCAGCACACAACAAAGCAGCCCAACGCCAATTCACAGGGGCCGCCCCCTATGACGGGCCAATTTTTTCTGGGCCAACTCCGCAAGGAAAAACCGTTATCATCGAACCAGAAAACTTGCCTTCCGCCAACAGTCCAGTTGTAGCTGTAGCGCCAAGCCAAGTTCCTTCATTTGGCTCAAGCTCTCCATCTAAAAACACTTCAACATCGATTTCATCTGATTTGGTTCTGCAAAGTTTAAAGAACCAAGCAAAACCAAACAGCCCAGCTTACAGCCTGTATTCACAAGGAAACTGGCCAACTGCTGCTGGCCAAACCAACCGAGTGGATGATTTTTCCTTACCTGAAAAGTAAGCTCCTACTCTTAGCTTTCTGCATCAACAACTCTGTGTTTTATCCTCCGAACACGATGTTTAGGCAATTGAGCGGTCCAACCGCAACAACCATTTAAAGTATTGGGTTTAAGCTTCAAAATGCCTCCATGCTTTTCCACCAATTTGGCAATCAAACTCATGCTCCAGTGATTTCTATACTCGTCTTGTTTTTTTAAACATTTTTGGCTGGAAAACCGATTCTTGCCATACTCCAAATCACAACAAAACACCAAACGACCATCTTCAATGCGCGTTGATAAACACACGCAGCCA
>JAMOMM010000238.1 GCA_027067085.1 Hyphomicrobiales bacterium | reverse complement strand
ATGTAATACTTGCGGCAGCGCTAGATGCGCAGTCTGATGTAGAGGCTCCACCTGCGGCAGTTGTTTCAACAGATACCCCTCTTGTGGAACCTCAAGACAAGGTTGTTACAGATTCTCAAGAAGTTACACCTGAGGAAGTTACACCAACAATAACTCTATCTCAAGAGGTTGCACCTGAAGAAACACCAGAAGAAATAACGGTTGAACCTGAAGTGAGCGCCGATGCACGGGTCGAAAAACAGCCAGAAATTGAAGCTGCCCAAAGCCCAGAGCTAATTGTTGATTTAGCGCCATCCAACGGTTCAGACCCCTTGTTAGAAGCCATGCGTTTGATGCAAGAAGTTGGGGTGAATAATAAAGAAAACCAAGCAAGTCCAGCAGGGTCATTTGTTGATACAAACGCGCCATTAGAAAAAGTTGAAAATGTAGAAAACGCAGAAAATGCTAAAGCCGCCTTTGTTGCGGAAGCAGACGCTGAAACATCGCAAGGAAAATCCGAAGGAACGACAGCGCCTAAAGCAACTTCGAATAGAGAAGTTAAACCACAGCCTGTTGAACCAGAGCTTGTTGAACCTGAATACGATCTTGAACTTGAGCCAGATGAAAAAAGCGGGGAAACCGCCCGTGCTTTGCTCGACATGATGTCAGCATCAGGTGGCGCGGCACAACCACAAGAACGCGCATTGGCTGCTGATACTTTATTGCAATTGGTGCCTCGCATGCCAGAGCGCGATTTGGTTGCACTTTCAGAACGTGTTGGCATGATGGATGAGCCACCTGCGTTACTGGTTAATAAACTAATCAATAATCGCTCGGCAAAAGTAGCTCAACCTTTGCTTGAAGGTGGACAGCAAATAAGCGATCAGGATTTGCTCAAACTTATTTCTAAGTGCGATGTCGATCGATTGACCATGGTTTCCAAACGCCGAAAAATTACATCGGGCGTTTGTGATGCTCTTATTTCCCGTGGCGAAGCATCGGTTTATTTAACATTGGTTCGTAACCCTGGTGCCTCGTTGTCCCATGATGCGTTCATTGCTTTATGTGAAATTGCCAACCACCAACAAACGCTGCAAGCACCATTGGCAACGCGCGGTGACACGCCACCGCCAATTGCTTTTGAATTGTTTTGGTCATTGCCCGTTGAACTTCGTCGCTATGTTCTGTCTCGTTTCCTAACGGATTCAGCCACTTTGGATAAAATTTTAAAAATTGCCCAATCAGTTAATGGTGATGATGGCGTTGAGGCCAGTGGAAATCAGCATTTTCCACCGCGCCGTAAAGTTGATGAGCTGGTGGAACAAATTGTTGAGGGCCGTATTGATGCTGCCGTTGAAACAATTGCAAAACTGGCTGAAATTCATCCAGAAAATGCCCGCCGCATTGTGTCAGATCCCGATGGTGAGCCTTTAACGGTGGCGTTGAAAATGTTGGGCATTTCACGCGTTAATTTTGCTAAAGCAATTAAACTGTTTGGCACCACACCTGCCGCCCCGCTTTCTTCAGAGCGTGACTTGCAAGAACTTCAAGCAATGTTTGATGGTCTTTCCTTTAATAAAGCGCGTACATTGATGAAGTATTGGGATTGGGCTATTGAAAAAACGGGGCCTTATGCACGCCGCGCAATGTAAAATTTCTACTCAAGTGAAAACTTAATGCAGGCAACTACATCGTGCATATTTTTAATCTATCAAGTTGAGTCTCGTCGTTTATAGTGTATTTATCGTTTTAGATACTCAATAAATTTAAAGGTGCGCGGCATGGCAAAACGCCAGAATATTGAAAAACTAACGGCAAACGTTGTGGCTTCTTACGTGCAAAATCATCAGGTAGCCGTCGATCGATTGCCCGATTTAATCAAGCAAGTGCACCAAGCATTTACATCATTAAATGACGCTCAATTGTCGAACGAGAATTTAGATCAGTTGCCAGCGGTTTCAATTGAGGAATCGATGTCTGATAGCCATATGGTTTGTTTGGAAGATGGCATGCAGTTTAGTTCGCTCAAGCGACACCTTAAAGCCAGTCATAATTTAAGCCCGGAACAATATCGTGAAAAATGGAATTTGCCAGCCGACTACCCAATGGTCGCACCCAATTATTCTTTAACCAGATCGCGCCTCGCAAAAAACAGCGGGCTAGGCCGAACTGACGAAGAATAACGGAAAGGTTTTTTCATAAATTCACAGTCTTTTTCGTTTTGGACTCTTGCAACTTTTTATGCCTCGATTCATAACAGTGGTAGGTAACGAATCAAGCTTGTAAATAGAGGGGGTCTTAGAGCAAATGGGGAACGAGAATTTTCACGAAACATTCCGTGCCCAACTTGTCTTACCCGAACAGCGACATTTTTTCGACCTTTGGGTTAAAAAAGCCGATGGCCGCCCAATGCCAGATCGTAGCGACATTTCACCGGCAGATTTTCCACGACACTTGC
>JAMOMM010000237.1 GCA_027067085.1 Hyphomicrobiales bacterium | reverse complement strand
AACGCGAACAATGGTTACCATCAGAAAATCATTTTAACGTCAATAAGTAAGGGAATAAAACCATGGGCATTTGGGATTTTGTAAAATCAGCAGGTCGTAAAATCGGTATTGGCAGTGAAGAAGAAGCGCCAGCGGCTGAAGATTTAAAAGCTGAACTTGAGTCGCACAAATTGGGTACTGAAGATTTGAAAATTGAAGTTGTTGGCGATAAAGCCGTCATTACGGGCAATGTAGCAGATCAATCGATCTTAGAAAAAGCCATTGTCGCGGTGGGCAATACGCTGGGTATTTCAAAGGTAGAAAGTACCGTGGAAGTGCCAGATGCAGTGGAACCTAAATTCCATACGGTCAAAAAAGGCGACACACTTTGGGCAATTTCTGCCGAGGTTTACGGAAACGGTTCGAAATATGAAATAATTTTTGAAGCCAATAAGCCAATGCTTTCACATCCTGATAAAATTTATCCAGGCCAAGTATTGCGCATTCCAGATCTTGGATAATTGTAAAAGCAGTCAGTAAGCTGACGAAATATTGAAAAGGCCAACAGATTTGTTGGCCTTTTTTATTTGTCATTTTGAATAACTCGATATACCCTAACGGAAATTGAAAAAATTAGGGTAGGAAAATGATTAAAAAAATTAGTGTTTTATCAGCGTTGCTTTTATCCATCTTTGCCTTTGTAAGCCAAGCTTACGCCTACAAAATCAATACATCGGGCTGGCGCGGTGGGTCTTACAGCAACAAATTAACTGGAAATTTTAGCCATTGCGTGGTTTCAGCTAAGTATAAACGCGGTGACAGATTGCTTTTATCAATAAATAGCAAATATATTTTTTCAGTTGGTGTTTCTGATGATCGCTGGAATTTACGCAAAGGTGCACGCTACCCCGTGACCATGCAAGTTGATCGTCGCCAAGCCTTTGAACGTACCGCTCTGGCTGTTTCAAGTCGGCAATTGGTCATCACCATCAATGACCGCGTAACGTTTTTTCGCATGGTAAGAGGTGGGCGCACTTTACGCATTACTGCCAATGGTTTGAACCGTGGGTATAGTTTGCGCGGCACTAGCCGTGCGTTAAATGCTGTTCTGCGTTGTGTAAAAAGCAAAAATCGTTACGCCAGAAACAATGCCCCACGCGGTCCTGTCGATCAGCCGCGCCCAGTTGGTACGCCGCGTAGTAACAACCCGTTTGGAACCGATGAACCGCGTGCTGTTGATACACCCAGAACCAACACGCCAACACGGGTTGCTACTCTTCCACCTAAGAGAAAGAATAAAGTACCATCGGGCGTTTCGGATCAAAAAGCATTGATTTATGCCATCAATATTTTAACTGAATCAGGTGTTAGCGGGTATAAACTCTTAGAGAATAATCCGTTTAAAAAATCTGGTTATCAAGTGGCTTGGCAATACTCTAAAGGCAAACGCGGTGCGTTGGCCACCTATGCGAACCGCCGCAAAGATTTTGTTGATACGCAAACCTCTACAATTTTGGGCAGCGATGCCAAAAACTGTAAGGGCAAATTTGCATCGGGGTTTCGCAAATCTGATTCAAGCAACAAATGGTCTGGTCGCCGTTTGTTTACGGTGTGCTCAGGCTCATCAACAGGCAATGATTTTGCCATCAATTATTCCATCGGCCTTCAGCCATCAGGTGTTGCAACAATTATCGCCACTCATGTTGGTCGCGATGCTTTAGATGAAAATTCTGGTGATGAAAGCGCACAAATCGATAAAGCCATTTATGAAAGTGCTACTTTCCGCAGAATTGGCAAATAGGAAAAATAAGGACGTCGAATAATGATTGACCTGTACACTTGGAGTACGCCTAACGGCTACAAAGTGAGCATTGCGCTTGAAGAAATGGGACTTGAGTATAAAGTTCATCCAATCAATATCATGAAGGATGAACAGTTCGAGCCAGATTTTTTAGAAATCTCGCCGAACAACAAAATTCCAGCCATTGTTGATAGTGACACGGGGCAAAAATTGTTTGAATCAGGTGCCGTCTTAATTTACTTGGCTGAGAAATCAGGCAAATTTTTATCAACTGATCCTAAAAAGCGCATGGCAACCATTCAATGGCTGATGTGGCAAGTCGGCGGCTTTGGCCCGATGCTTGGTCAAGCCCATTATTTCATGCATTTCAATCCGGGCGTTTCAGAACACGCCGCCAACCGCTTTCGCGTCGAAGCTGAACGGCTTTATGATGTGCTTGATGAACAACTTGAAGACAATGAATTTGTCGCGGGTGAATTATCAATCGCAGATTTCGCTATCCTGCCATGGGCCGCACGGTTTGAGTGGCACGGCATTGACCTGAAAGAATACGAAAACGTCCTGCGCTGGTATCGCACCATGCTGGCCCGTGATGGCGTTCAAGCAGGCGTGAAAGTCCCGAGACCTGGTTATAAATTGCCCGTGGCTTGACGCGGATTGAA
>JAMOMM010000236.1 GCA_027067085.1 Hyphomicrobiales bacterium | reverse complement strand
TTTGTTGGCGGTCGAGCGGATTGTACCGTCTAGGTCTAATTCTTCAGCGGCACCAGAGCGGGCAAACTGGCGAAGGCGGCGCAGGGCAATTTTAATGTTGCGGGTGCCAAGCTCGACGCTATCATCGAGGTCTTTAAACTCGCGCTTGTCCCAAACTTTGATGGCGCGGCGGTGGCGGCTTTTGTGTTGGCCAATACGAATACCTTCGGGGTTGTAACCATCTGCGCCAAAGGGGGAGGTGCCACCCGTGCCGATCCATTTATTACCGCCTTGGTGGCGGCCTTTTTGTTCTTCGAGACGCTTTTTTAGGGTCTCCATAATCTTGTCCCAACCGCCCAGCGCTTCGATCTCGGCTTTTTCTTCTTCGGTCATATAGCGCTCGGTTAAAGAGCGCAGCCATTCATCGGGGATTTGGGTGGTTAAGTCTTCAGAAGTTGATTCAATACCTTCGAATACCTCACTGAAAACACGGTCAAATTTGTCTAAGTTGCGTTCATCTTTTACAAGGGCTGAGCGCGATAAATAGTAAAAGTCTTCCATGCGATAGTCGACAACTTTTGCTTCGAGTGCCTCCATTAACATGAGGTATTCTTTGAGCGTGATGGGCAGCCCGTGATTTTTAAGTTCGTAGAAAAAGTTGATGAACATAAAAGTTACTCTTGGCCAGTGCTTTGTTTTTTAGCAAGGTGTTCAAAAACTTGTTTATCAAGGCGCTTAATCCAGCGTTTTACCCGCGCCTTGTTGACATCAAAATCACGGCGGCCATATTTAGCGCGGCTATAAATTGCAAGGCTAGAGGTGGACTTGTCTATGGCAATAAATTTTACGGTTATTCGATCTGGGAATTTAAAAAAGGCACTAGATTGTTGATACGTTGAGGTGGTGCCATCGCTGTTTTGTGGAATTTTGATAAGGCGTTGTTCGGGTATTAGGGCTTGATCGAACAGTGTCCGCAGTTCTTGGGCAGAAATGGTGTAGGTTGGGGAAAATTCATGTGGTGTGTCGGCGCAATAATCCTTTGGGCAGACAAGATATTGGTTAGGTCTATCGTGTAAAACTGGTTTGGTGAAATCGATGGGCCGGCCAAAGTCTTCAGCTGAAATAATGAGTAAGAAGCCACCAATGATGAGTAAAAGTGCAACAATTCCTAATACATACCACATAATTTTCATTTTCCGTTTTGCCTAGAGCGTGTAGCGTTATATTGAATTCATTTTGCGGGAATGAACGGGCTTGCTTGACAAGCCTTGCCTCGCTCCAACATGTAAATACATTAAACTATTAAAACGCGATACGCTTTAGAGCAAGTATATGTTTATTAGATGTAGAGACTCATAAAACAGTTTCTAAGAATAATCGAGAAAAGAAGGTAATCAACGTTGAGAAAAAGGCTAACAGCTTTCATTGGCGGGGCTCATTTTGATCGAATGGGTAAGCTAAGGGGCCAAGTTATTGATGGGGCTTCGAACCCTGGAGTGCTTAAAAGCGCGCCAGGTGGGGCGGGATTAAACACAGCGCGGGTGGCGAGCAAGCTGGGCGTTGGTACGTCTATTTGCGGGCCTGTGGGTGATGATGTAGAGCAGCACGTGTTGCGAAATTTGCTAAAGGCAGAGAACATTCAAGATGGATTGGTGACAGTTAAGGGCCGTCAAACGGGAAGTTATGTCTCTATTATCGGGGCCGATGGAGAACTGATTATTGGTTTTAATGATCTGGCTTTAAATGAGGAAATGAGTGCGCAGTGGGTGCTGGAAAAATGTTCTGCACCGTTAAATAGTGCGGACCAGTGGTTTATTACAGCTAACTTATCGCGCAGTGCGGTGAGGGAGTTGGTTGAGTATGCAACGGTGCCAATTATCGCTGCAACGGTTTCCCAATCTAAAGCGATTAGGTTTCGCGGTGTTCTCGATAAAATTGAGGTGATGTTCACCAATGCAAAAGAGGCACAAAGTTTGCTGGGGCGCACAGACGGTGGTTCAGTTGAATTGGCGGGCGTGCTTGTTGAGCGTGGCATTAAATCGGGTGTTATTACTGACGGGGCTAACCCGTTGGTTTATTGGATTGATGGCAGCGTTGGCGAGCTTGCGGTGCCGCAGGTTGGCCAAGTGGTAGATGTAACTGGTGCTGGTGATGCTTTGGCGGGTGCGGTGATTGCGGGCTTAGACCGTGGCTTGAGTTTTGTTGATGCCGTGGGTGTTGGCATAAAAGCAGCTGGAAAAACGATTGGGACTGACAAGCCTGTGTTAGAGGAAATGTCGTGGGCTTTGTTAGATGATTTGGAAAGTTAAGTTATGAAAAACTGTTTGTCTTTTAGCGATGATGTTGCATCGGCACTGGCCAGCGGTAAGCCTGTCGTTGCGCTTGAATCAACCATCATTACCCACGGTATGCCTTGGCCACAAAATTTTGAAACGGCTTTGGGCGTGGAAGAGGTTGTGAGGGAAAAC
>JAMOMM010000235.1 GCA_027067085.1 Hyphomicrobiales bacterium | reverse complement strand
CACTATTTTTGTGCCCGTTTCATTGGCCAAGTAAAGAACCCTTGAAACTTGTTCAGTGGTTTGCGGCAAGACAATCGCAGCGGCTTTACCGTGAAATTTTTTGCGCGGTTCATCAAGATAAGGTGCTTGATCGCTTGCGTCTGTGATGAGGTTTTTATTCCCGACAATGGCCGCCAGTTTTGAAAGTATTTCAGTCATTTTTAACCTCTATCTCTGGGGGCGGCTGCGCGTTTTAAGCGGTCATTGATCGCTTCACCCAGGCCTTGGTTAGGAATGGGACTAACGGCAATTTTTTGAACACCCATTTCATCAAGTTGGCGCATCATTGAAAACAAATTTGCAGCAGCTTCTTGCACGTTTCCTAATGGAGAAAGATTTAAACTCACTTGTGCTTGCAAGTTTTCCACATCACCAAAACCGAGCAGTGCTTCGCCCGCCTGCAAACTCTGCGCATTCAAGCGCATCAACGCGTTTGGGGCATAGTGGCTGGTAAGTTGGCCGGGAGCCGTAAGCGCTGCTTTGTCATCATTGCCGCTTAAAATTTCAATCCCTAAAGCAGCCTCAATATCAGCGCGGACCAAACCGCCGTGGCGCAAAATGATAGGGCGTTCACCAAGACATGAAACAATCGTTGATTCCAAACCAACGCTACATTGGCCACCATCGAGCACCAGATCTATTTTGCCATCTAATCCAACTATTACGTGCTGCGCACTGGTCGGGCTAATTTGGCCCGATGGGTTGGCGCTGGGGGCCACGAGTGGCCCACCAAACTCACGCAACAATTCTTGCGCCAAAGGGTGAGCTGGAACACGTATCGCCAGACTATCCAACCCTGCCGAGGCGAGCAGTGATATTTGACACCCCTCTGCTCGTGGCACCACAAGAGTTAAGGGGCCGGGCCAAAAACTTTCCGCTAACTTTATTGCGATTTCGTTGAACACGCCAAATTCTTTTGCCCGTTCAAAGCTTTCCACATGGACAATCAGCGGGTTAAATTGCGGGCGGCCTTTTGCAGCATAAATCGCGGCCACGGCGTTATCATCGCGCGCGTCGCCGCCAAGCCCGTAAACAGTTTCGGTTGGAAACGCGACCAAGCCGCCAGCTCGTAAATGGCTGGCTACAATTGATATATCTTTGGTACTTTTCATTTGTGGCAACAAGACCTAGACTCTACAAAGCGAAAAATGAATTTAAGGGACCCTCAATAACATGTACACCCCCCAAATCGAAGATCAAAAACACGTTCTTAAAGACATCATTGGCTTAGAAGAAATTATTGATAGCGGCGTGTTCCCCGATTTATCCATCGACCTTGTGGATGCGATCTTAGAGGAAGCAAGTAAGTTTGCTCGCGATGTGATTGCACCGCTCAATAAAGTTGGCGACCAAGTGGGGGCAACGCTTGATAATAAAACCCATAATGTCACCACCGCGCCCGGCTGGATCGATGCTTATAAACAATGGACGCAGGCTGGTTGGGCAGCTTTACCATGCGAAGAAGCCTATGGCGGGCAAGGCTTGCCAACAATGATCGGTCTTGCAGGTCAAGAATTGTGGAACACGGCGGCGGGCGCTTTTGGCATTGGGCCACTGCTGACGCAAAGCGCTGTTAATGCGCTGGGTAAATATGGCACCGATGACCTTAAAACCAAGTACCTTGCCAATATGATAAGCGGCAAATGGACGGGCACTATGTGCTTAACCGAATCTAATGCTGGCTCTGATTTGGGCCAATTGAAAGCAAAAGCAACCCCAAATGGGGATGGCACTTATGCGGTGTCTGGCACCAAAATTTTCATCACTTATGGCGAGCATGATTTAACTGAAAACATTATTCATTTTGTTTTGGCTCGCTTGCCCGATGCGCCAGAAGGGTATCGCGGTATTTCATTATTCCTTGTGCCGAAATTTTTACTTGATGAAAACGGCAACCCCGACAAACGCAATGATGTGAAGGCCGTTGGCATTGAGCATAAAATGGGTATTCATGGTTCGCCCACGGTCACCCTGCAATTTGGCGATGATGGTGGGGCAACGGGCTGGCTTGTGGGTGAGGAAAACCGCGGGCTCAACTGCATGTTCACCATGATGAATGACGCGCGTTTGCATGTGGGCATGCAAGGCTTGGCCATTGGGGAGCGGGCTTTTCAACAGGCGCTGGCCTTTGCCAATGAGCGCAAACAAGGCGGACGCAAAGGCTTTGATGGCCCTGCCCCTATTGCCGAGCACGCCGATGTGCGCCGCATGTTATTAGAGATGAAAGCCAAAACCGCTGCTGCGCGATCCATTTGTTATGAGACAGCCAAGGCGCTTGATTTGGCTGAATATAGCAAAGATGAAACCGTGCGCAGTGACAACAGTGTTTTGGCCGCCCTTCTCACTCCAGTAGCTAAAGCTTTTGGCACTGATGTGGGCATGGAAGTGGCCTCGCTTGGCGTGCAAGTACATGGCG
>JAMOMM010000234.1 GCA_027067085.1 Hyphomicrobiales bacterium | reverse complement strand
GTCGCCATGCCAAGATCGTTCAATTTTATACAGGCTGGCTAACTTTCCGCTCAAATCTCTTAGCCATGATCGGCTTAGGCATTTTATTGTTGCTCGTTTTCACGTGGCTGTTTGCCCCGTATATTGCCACCCATGATCCATTAGCCCAAGACCTAACTCAACGCCTTATGCACCCTAGTTGGGAACATTATTTTGGCACCGATGCCCTTGGCCGCGATATTTATTCACGCATTGTCTATGGCGCTGGCATCACCCTTTATATTGTCACACTGGTTGCCATTACCGCTCCCGTTTTCGGATTGTTGGTCGGCTCAATTGCGGGCTATTTAGGCGGCTGGGTTGATAGCGTTCTCATGCGTATCACCGACATTTTCTTAGCCTTTCCAAAACTCATTTTGGCACTGGCATTTGTTTCTGCATTAGGTGCAGGCCTTGAAAATGCCGTGCTTGCCCTCATCCTCACGGCATGGCCACCTTACACCCGCCTTGCTCGCGCTGAAACGCTGACCATTCGAAAGTCTGAATTTATCGATGCGGTACGTATGCAGGGCGCAGGCACCATGCACATCATCATTCGCCACATCTGGCCGCTATGCATTTCCTCCATCATCGTCCGCGTTACGCTTGATATGGCTGGCGTATTGCTCACCGCTGCTGGCCTTGGATTTTTAGGACTTGGCGCACAACCACCAACCCCAGAATGGGGCGCGATGATCTCGTTTGGACGCAAATTCATTCTCGATCATTGGTGGGTTGCTGCCATGCCAGGCCTTGCCATTTTCACCGTTTCTCTTGGCTTTAATTTGCTCGGTGATGGCCTGCGTGATTTGCTCGATCCAAAGGGAAGTAAATCATGAAAGATCTTCTCAGAATCGAAAATTTACGCATCACTTTTCCCGGTCACAATAAAGATGTTGAAGCCGTGCGCGGTCTCAACTTTTCAATCGGCCGTGAACGCGTTGGCATCGTGGGTGAGTCAGGTTCTGGAAAATCCATTACTGGCCGCGCAATTTTACGCCTCATTAGACCACCCGGGAAAATGACCGCTGATAAAATTGAGTTTGACGGCATCGATTTGCTCAACGCCTCAGAAAAGCAAATGCGTGACATTCGCGGCCACCGCATTTCCATGGTCATGCAAGATCCAAAATACTCACTTAATCCCGTGGCCCGCGTTGGCGAGCAAATCGCCGAGGCCTACCGCGTCCACAATAAGGTCAGCAAAAAGCAAGCCAAAGAACGCGCCTTAAAAATGCTAGAGGCCGTGCAAATTCGCGACCCCGAACGAGTATACAACACCTACCCACACGAAGTTTCAGGTGGTATGGGTCAGCGCATTATGATTGCCATGATGCTGGTGCCAGAGCCTGATTTACTTATTGCCGATGAACCAACGTCAGCCCTTGATGTAACGGTGCAAATGCAAGTGCTGGCCGTGATGGACAAACTGGTACGCGACAATGGCATGGGGCTTATTTTTATTTCGCACGACCTCAATCTCGTTGCCTCGTTTTGCGATCGCGTTATCATTATGTATGCAGGGCAAATTGTTGAAACCTTAAAAGCCAGCGAACTCCATAACGCCAAACATCCCTACACCCGCGGCCTGCTCAATTCATTGCCCAGCCTGACCGCGCGCAAAGAAAAACTAATCGCCCTAGAACGAGACCCCGATTGGCTAACCCAAGGAAGCGTCGATGCCTTTGCCTAACACAAAACCAAACCAAACCGTCGTCTCAGTCTCTGATCTCAATGTCTATTTCGGGCAAGGCCGCGAAACGTTCCACGCGGTAAAAGGGGTTAGCTTTGATGTTACCCGCGGCGATACCTTTGGTCTGGTTGGGGAATCTGGTTCGGGCAAATCAACCGTTCTGCGCGCCATTGCTGGCCTTATCCAAGATTGGACTGGTGACCTTAAAGTCTCAGGCCAAACCATCGGTAAGAAACGATCCAAAGATTTTTACAAGCAGCTACAAATGGTCTTCCAAGACCCATACGGCTCGCTACATCCACGCCACACCATTGATCGCATTTTGTCCGAACCCTTAGCGCTTCATGGCATAGGCAACCCAGAAAAACGTATCAATGCGGTGCTTGATGATGTTGGCCTACCGCGCACATTTCGCTTTCGCTATTCCCATCAACTTTCTGGCGGACAGCGGCAACGCGTTGCCATCGCCCGCACCTTGATTTTAGAGCCAGAAATTGTCTTGCTCGATGAACCAACTTCGGCTCTTGATGTATCAGTGCAAGCTGAAATTTTAAACTTACTCAAAGACCTGCAAGCCGAACACAAATTGACTTATGTGTTGGTCTCACACAACCTCGCCGTCATCGCCCACATGTGCAGCCAAACCGCTGTGATGAATGCAGGAGAAATTGTTGAAGTTCTGACCGTCGATAAAATGACTAACCTGCAAGCAGACCACCCCTACACCCAACAACTACTCGCCGCCAGCATGGGCTATGATGA
>JAMOMM010000233.1 GCA_027067085.1 Hyphomicrobiales bacterium | reverse complement strand
ATCATCAAATGCCCAAGCTAAAAATTTATGATCGTTTGAATGAGAAGCACCAGCCAGATTAAAATAATCTTTGCCCTTTGCCTCCACATTGCCATCGAGCAAAATTTGTTCATCGCCGCCATCGCGTTTGGTGCGCGTAAGCATGGGGTGCTGCGCGCCCGTAACGTATTTGCTGCCATAGGCATAAGGCCCGTCAGGTGTTGGCACCGATGAGTCATCTTCTTTGATGCGGCCTTTCATTTCTTCAAATAGCGTTTTTTGCAGCTCTTTAGTGTCGGCCATCACGTCTTGCGTATAAGCGTTTTCAGCTTCCAAATAATCACGGATGTCTTGCGGCAGCTTTTCTGGCTCGCGCATCACCTCTTGCCAATTATCTGCCCGCAACCACGCATAAGGATCATTGCGCTCAATACCATGATGCGTGGACAGGCAAGTGCGTTTTTCAGCAACAGGAGGCTTAATAGACATAAGGGGAAATCTTTCTATTCTTTTTATTATTCATCATCAGGAACAAACTTGAGGGCTGCACCGTTCATGCAATAGCGCAAGCCCGTTGGCGCAGGGCCATCGCTAAACACATGGCCAAGGTGAGCATCACATTTGGCGCAACGGTTTTCGACCCGCTTCACAAAAAGTTTGCGGTCGCTATGATCTTCAATCGCGTCATCGTTTAGCGGTTGATAAAAACTTGGCCAGCCAGAACCTGAATCATATTTAGCATCAGAGGCAAATAATGGTTCCCCGCAACACACACAATTAAATGTGCCATCGCGTTTTTCATCATTCAGCGGGCTGGTAAAAGCGCGCTCGGTGCCAGCTTTGCGCGTGACATGAAATTCCTCGGGGCTAAGTAACTCTTGCCATTCAGCATCGGTTTTTGTGATCTTTGCCATATTGGTCCTTTAGTCTTCAAATAATAGTGTAATTGTTTCGGCTACCAATGCAGGCTTGGCAGCATTTTCAATTTCGACAGTAAGTTCAAATACGCAATACCAAAACTTGCGTTTGAATTTCAGTTCTTTCAAAACCGCTTTGCCGCGAATACGAGAATCAACAGGCACCATATTGGTAAAACGAATTTTATCGCTGCCATAGTTGACCACACGCTTAACGCTTTTCAGTTTGAAAATTTCATCCATAAACCGTGGCACCATCGACAACGTCAAATAACCATGGGCGATGGTGGTCATATCAAGTTCTTTTTTGGTCCGCTCAGGGTCCGTATGGATCCATTGGTGATCGCCCGTGACTTCGGCAAACTCATTAATCATCTCTTGGGTAATTTGCACCCATTGGCTGGTGCCAATATGTTCGCCAACAACAGCTTCAAGATCGGAAAGTGTTTCAAACTCGCGCATATTTTTCAGTCTTTCGTAATTGGAATTTTTGCTGGTTACAGGCATAGCATAATGGCGCTAAAAGCCAACAAAGTTTATCAAATTTTGGGTTTTGAGGCGCTGTACAGGTTCCTAAATGATTAAACTTTGTTTCAATTTGGTGCACAAAAACTTTTAAAAAATTAAGCAGTTTTATACAATTAGATGATTAAATGGGGTTTCGTGGGAGAGCTGATGGAAGAAGCAACGATGTCTCAAAACGCCGAAATGCCGGCTACAGAGAATGCAGCGGTCACAAATATGAGTGATACGCCACAAGATACGCCGAAAAAACCTGTGCGTTTTTCAGCCGATGCCTTCCGTGCGCTTTCAAACAGGCTTAATTCTTCTACAATCACGCCGACTGTACCAGCCGCAGCCAACACGCCAGACCTTGCCGCACCAGACCTTGTTGCAGTAGTTCCAGTCGCAGCAGCGAATAACACGACCCCCGAACAGATAATTCCCGATACCGTTCCAATTGCCGTGCCAGCACAAGATGTTGAGCCAATTGTTGAACAGGTTATCGCACCAGCGTCTTTACCAGAAATAAACATCGCCGAATCTCTCGCAGCCGAACCTGCCGCAGCCGAACCTGTTGTTGCGCCCCAAACGGTGCCCGTTGCAAATGTAAACGTACCTGATCTGGAAATGTTATTGGCTCAAAGCCAAGCAAACACAACACCTTCTCTTGAACCTGAATCTAATAATTTAGCCCACGTAGAACCTTTGCCTGAGCCTGCTCCTGAATTTGTGCCTGAGCTTGCACCCGAACTTGCGCCCGAACTTGCGCAAAGTGCATCTGTTCTTGCTGAAACTGTGCCAATAGAACAAATAGCACCTGCTGAACAAGTAGCGCTTGCAGAACAGGCAGCACCTGCAGAAGTTATTCCACCAGTTTTGGAAAGCGCCGAAGCGCTTGTTGCTGCGCCAGAATTATCAGCGACAACTGAACAAATTGTGCCTATTGATTTGCCTGTTGACTTGGTTGCTGATGAAGCTTTTGCCACTAAGCCAATAAACATTGAGCCAGTAACAGCTGAATCTGTAACCGTTGAACCTGTGGTTCCTCATCTCGAAAGCCAAACAGAAACTCAAT
>JAMOMM010000232.1 GCA_027067085.1 Hyphomicrobiales bacterium | reverse complement strand
GATGGACGATGGGGCGGCAACAGGTAATTTTGCTGTTGGCAGCATCTCATTTAGTCGACCCTAGCGAGCCTCTACGTCCAAGCACCGAGTTGCGAAAAAATAGTTGTCGAAATTTTGTAATATGGTCGCCTCCCTGATGCTGAAAACCCACGCTGCATGTATTATCACTCCAGTATGCCGCATTAAGAGTTTGTTAAGTACCATTCTCACAATGGCGTGATAAAGCACAGTTTGGCCTATTGGTTGCGCGGGTTGGTTTTGAAAACGAAATTATGTCTCAAAACCGAACATGTGTGAGTACAATGATAAATAGCCAACCAGCCCCCACCAACCTGAATAAAACCCGCATCGAATGGGTCGATTTTTCAAAAGGTGTATGTATCATTTTAGTGGTCCTTATGCACTCGACCCTTGGTGTGGAAAAAGCCTTGGGCGAAGTTAGCTTTTTGCATGGGTTTATTGAATGGGCGCGACCGTTTCGGATGCCAGATTTCTTTTTAATTGCAGGACTGTTCCTTAGCCGCCGAATTGGCCATACATGGCGCTCATATTTGGATACTAAAGTCGTTCACTTCTTTTATTTTTACTTTATCTGGATGACAATTTGGTACGTTTTGAAACTACCTGAATTTATAACAAGCAAAGGCCCAGTTGATGCCATGTTGCTTTATCCCATTAGTTTTGTGCAACCTTTGGGCACGCTTTGGTTCATATATTTATTACCAGTGTTTTTCGTCTTTACCAAGCTCACACGCAATGTGCCTGTAATTGCTATTTGGCTATTTGCGGCAGTACTCCATGCCTCTCAATTGGAAACAGGCGCACGAGTGATTGATGAATTTGGTGCACGGTTCATTTTCTTTTATAGCGGTTATGCATTTGCACCTTTTGCGTTTCGAGTTGCCGAATTTTTCAACCAACAAAAGCTTGCAAGCCTTATAAACGGGTTACTTATTTGGGCGGTATTAAATGCCTGGCTGGTGACAGGCGGATATGCCAAAACAGCAGGTATTGAGTTGGCCATGGGATATGTCGGAACGGGCGCTGTGTTTGCAATTGGCGTGTTGTTAAGCCGCGTGAAATTTGGTGAAGCTGTCGCTTATTGTGGACGCAATTCGATTGTTATTTTCCTATCTTACTTCGTATTTATGGCAGCAGCACGGATGATAATCATTAAAACAGGTATCGACATTGGACCTGGATTGTTATCGTTGATTGTAACAGCCACCGCCATTATTGGCCCGCTTATTTTGTCTCACTTGATAAAAGCCACACCGCTTACATATCTATATCGTCGTCATAAGTTTTTTTACTTGCCGCAAGAAACTGAACCACAAAAAATGAGAGCAAAAACGCTGGTAAAGAAGATTTCTGTCGATGAGCGCCAAAAACCTCGTTTCAACACTGGTAACGAGCATCATCCAATGGCATAGTCTGGCCTATGTCAGACACCCCATCAAAACCAACCAATTCATCGTCGCAATCGCTAAACGGCAAACCCATCACATCTGGAGATCACGTTTATCTCATAGATGGGTCTGGATATATTTTCCGCGCCTTTCATGGCATCCCCATGTTGAATCGCAAAAGCGATGGCCTGCCCGTTAATGCGGTGCAGGGATTTTGCTCTATGCTCAACAAGTTGTTGCGCGAAATGCCTCTAGATAACCACCCAACCCATCTTGCGGTGATTTTTGATAAATCTGGCAAGACGTTTCGTAATGAAATTTACCCGCAATACAAAGCCCACAGACCACCAGCACCCGAAGAATTGGTGCCGCAGTTTGGTTTGATTAAACAGGCTGTAAAGGCATTTGGCGTGCCGTGCATTGAAATGGCTGGCTTTGAGGCCGACGACTTGATTGCTACCTATGCCCGTCAGGCCGCCGAGCTGGGCGCAACGGTACGCATTGTGTCTTCCGATAAGGATTTAATGCAATTGGTCACCGATCAAATCTCTATGTACGATCCGATGAAGGATCGTGAAATGGATGAAGAGGCGGTTTTTGAAAAATTCGGCGTTAAGCCTGACAAGGTTATCGAAGTTCAAGCGCTTGCAGGTGATAGCGTTGATAATATCCCTGGTGTTCCCGGCATCGGTGTTAAAACTGGCGCTCTGCTGATTAATGAATTTGGCGACCTTGAAAGTTTGCTTGAGCGGGCTGGTGAAATTAAGCAGCCTAAGCGGCGAGAAAATTTGATTGAGTTTGCCGAGCAAGCGCGCATTTCTAAAAGACTGGTCAAGCTTGACCAACATGTTGAGATTGACGAACAGCTTGATGATTTTGAATTGCATCCTACCAATGGGCCAGCCCTTGTTGGCTTTCTCAAGGCTATGGAATTTACCGCTTTAACACGGCGCATTGCCAATGAACTTGAAGTGGATGCAAATGAAATTGAGGCCATTAACGTTGACATAGATGGTTGGGAAAAGCCTGCTGTCAGTCAAACCATTGAGGGCGAAGACAACGGCCAAGCTGATTTATTAGCGCTGAAAATTGACCCTGATAAATATGAAACTGTCACCACATTGGAGCAATTACAACAATGGATTGCAAAAGCCTATGAGCGCGGCGTGTTGTGCTTTGATACCGAAACCACGTCACTTGATGCCATGCAAGCAGATCTGGTTGGCATTTCCCTTTCGAGCGAAGTTGGTACGGCTTGTTATATCCCCCTTACTCACCGCGCTGGCGACGGGTTGGCTTTTGATGGTCCAGTGATTGAACAAATCAAACTCGATGATGCTATTGCGGCATTACGGCCCGTTCTCGAAGACCCCGCTGTTTTAAAAGTCGCGCAGAATTTTAAGTATGACTTTCATATTCTCTCACGGCACGGCATTCGTGTTGGCCCGTTTGATGACACCATGCTTTTGTCTTATGCGCTTGATTCTGGCATTGGCAACCATGGCATGGATGAATTATCCAAGCGCCATTTAGGCCACACGCCAATCCCCTTTAAAGAAATTGCGGGCACAGGCAAATCAGCCATTACTTTTGACCTTGTACCAATCGATCAAGCAACGCGTTATGCAGGCGAAGATGCTGATATTACCTTGCGCTTGTGGACGTTGTTAAAGCCACGCTTAGCCAGCGAACAACGAAGTGTTGTGTATGAAACTTTGGAACGTCCTTTAGTGCCTGTTTTGGCAGATATGGAAGCCAATGGCATTTTTGTTGATCGCGCGGCGCTAGCGCGTTTGTCTGGTGAATTTGCGATGCTGGCTGAAACACTGAAAACTGAAATTCACGACCTTGCAGGAGAGCCGTTTAACCCTGGATCGCCAAAACAATTGGGCGAAATATTATTTGATAAACTGGGCTATGAAGGCGGTAAGAAAACGGCCAAAGGCGCATGGAGTACCAACAGCCAAGTGCTTGAGGACTTAGCGGGCCAAGGGGTGGATCTGGCGCGAAAAGTGCTTGACTGGCGGCAGGTTTCAAAGCTCAAGTCAACGTACTCCGATGCACTGCCAACCCACATCAACCCTAACACCAATCGGGTACATACCTCTTATGCCATGGCTTCCACCTCCACTGGGCGGTTGTCATCAACGGATCCAAATTTACAAAATATTCCAGTGCGGACTGAGTCTGGTCGCAAAATCAGACAAGCTTTTATTGCTGAAAAGGGCAACAAGCTTGTTTCGGCAGATTACTCTCAAATTGAATTGCGGGTATTGGCGCACGTGGCCAATATTCCACAATTGCGCCAAGCTTTTGCCGATGGTTTAGATATTCACGCCATGACGGCATCAGAGATGTTTGGTGTGCCAATTGAAGGCATGGACCCGCTTATTCGTCGCCAAGCCAAAGCGATTAACTTTGGCATTATTTATGGTATCTCTGGGTTTGGCCTTGCCAATCAGTTGAGTATTTCTCGAACCGAAGCTAATGAGTATATCAAGACCTATTTTGAGCGCTTTCCAGGTATTAAGGAATATATGGAATCGACAAAAGAGTTTGCCCGAGCCAATGGTTTTGTCGAAACTATCTTTGGCCGTCGTTGCCATTTCCCGCGCATTTCTTCGCCCAATGCATCTGAAAAATCGTTCCAAGAACGCGCCGCCATCAATGCACCTATCCAAGGAAGTGCGGCCGATATTATTCGCCGCGCCATGATCCATATGCCCGATGCGTTAGCCAAGGCAAATGTGCCAGCTAAAATGCTATTACAAGTACACGATGAGCTTATTTTTGAAGTGGGCGAAAGTGATGTTGAGGCATTGATTGATGTTGTTGTCGCCACAATGGAAAAAGCCCCTGCACCGTCATTGGAACTATCTGTGCCCTTGATTGTTGATGCACGAGCCGCCGACAATTGGGACGATGCTCACTAAAGCGTTTTAGGTTCTGGTTCAATGCATACCAGAACGACCCTAAAATTTAGATGCGCTCTATCAGCCGTTCATAGAACGTGAGGAGTTGAGGGGCCACTTCGCGCGAACGCTTTTTTGCTTCTTCTAACAACTGGCGTTTTTTCTTTTTGGTCCGTGTTGTAATAGCAACGGCATGATCTGCTACCAACTCACTAAACGCTTGTTTTTTCTTTACCTGTTCATCACCGACAACAGTAAAAATTTTCTGCTTTTCCGACTTACCCTTCAAGGTTAAATCTCCAGCATCTAGCAACGCAAAATCATCAAGCGCTTTTGCTGTGCTGGCCGAAACTAAAATATCCATGCCGACTTGCTTGCAGGTTGATTCAACTCGTGCTGCAACGTTCACCGCATCGCCAACAATTGAATAATCAAAGCGTTCTTGTGAACCTAGGTTTCCCACACATGCTTGGCCTGTATTTATGCCAATGCCGATGGCTATATCATCAAAACCATGACGATTTTTTCTAAACCCAAAGGCATCAGTGCGATTAAGCTCTTCTAGGGTTTTGCGCATTTTAAGCGCTGCATTTACAGCCCTTTTCTCGTGGTCTTCAACATCCAAAGGCGCATTCCAAAATGCCATAATAGAATCGCCGATATATTTATCGATCGTGCCTTTTTCTTGAGTGACGCAAACACTCAAGTCCCCTAGAAGCTTGTTTAAAAATGCGACCAATTCTTGCGGCGTTAAATTCTCGCTTAATGGGGTGAAGTTCCTGATGTCAACAAACATGATCGTCAATTCGCGAGTATCTCCACCAAGCTTTAAGGCGCTTGGGTTCTTCTCAATATCTACTAAAACATCAGGGGATACGTAACGTGAAAAGGCCGTTCGCACATACCTTGCTTGGCGATCGGTGACCAAAAAGCGATACGCAGTCATGGCAAAATGAACCAATAAACCTGCGACAAGCGGGTAGGTCGCATCAAACAGAATGTGGTAGTCTTTAAAGGCAATCCAAGAACCCGCCATTAGTCCAGCTGCCCAAAATGCCCCAAGGAGAAGTGACTTACCTGGCGATAAGAAAACCGCTGCAAGCACAATCAGCAATCCAATAACAAATACCAATATGATCTCAATCCCATCGGTCCAATCTGGTCGCGACAAAAACGTTTGCGATAAGATTTGATCTAGGGCTTGGGCGTGAATGGAAACCCCTGGCACGCTATCACCCAATGGCGTATTTTTAATGTCAAACAACCCTGTTGCTGACGTGCCAATAAAGACAATATGGCCTTGCAGCTTTTCACGTAAAGCCTGTTTTGTTTTGTCATCACCGCGCAAAAGCTGAACCGCAGAAATATATAAATCTGGGTCAGGTTTTGAGTAATACATCCACATCTCGCCTGAGCGCGTCGTTGGCACAGTGATCGCCCCAATCCGTATGCTCTCAACAATCTCTTTTGTGTGAGGGGCACCTTGGATGATAAAAGTTGAAGCGCCTTGCGCAACACGTAATGATTCCATAACCAAACTGGGATAAGGTTTTTTGCCTTTGACCCACATCAACGGATATGTACGTACGGCATCAAGGCCTGTGTTTGGAGCAACACTAATCGAGCCAATACCACTTGCTGCTTTTTCAAGGACAGGGACTAAATCTGTCACACGCTCGAAGGAGTTTAGCGCTTTAAGCGTTGAATTGCCCTTAAAAGCAAAACCTGATTTAAGCAATGGGTGGGCACGGGCTGCGGAATCATTTGCACCAAAAGCCAAAATGACTGGCGCCTGTGCCATCGACTTGGCAAACAATAAATCATTGTCCTCTAGAGCCAACTCCGTTTGATTTATTTTGGACTTTTTCAACCACTTTTTAAATCCATTTTGAGCGAGCACCCGGTGAGGTGATAAGCGGTCAGGCTCTGAAAATACGACATCAAAAACAATGGCTGCAACACCAAGTTCTTTAAGCTCGTCAACCAGCTTGGCAAACTCGCTACGTGGCCAGGGAAATTGCCCTATTTTTGCCAGCGACGCTTCATCAATATCAATGACGCGCACGGGTTGGCTAGACTTTTCGCGCGGCAAAGAGCGTTGGTATTGATCGAATGTGAGGTTTCGGACGGTCTGAGGGATGGTGCCGTCATCACCGCGCAACCAAGCAAGAAGCAAGACAAGCATTGTCCCAAAAACTAAAGCTAACCATTTACTGTTATTCATATACAAATCTTGCCATCAAAAATGAAGCTTTAACTAGAGCGTTTCATGTTTTGTTTGAATCACAAACACTGCATGAAACGCAAAATTATCAATGCCTTAAGCTGGTCGTTCTGGTTCAATTTAAACCAGACCGACTCTAGGACCACTGCCATTGCCGCTAAGGTTTCCGCCTTTGGGGCCAGTACCAGCTCCAGATTCACAACTTGAGGCGCGCAGGCGATACGCTGACTGTAGATTGTTTTCGCGCCTTATATAGGGAAATGTCAACTTTTATTGTGAAGTACCTGATCCACCAAAACCACCGCCACCTCCAGCACCGCCATTTCCACCGTTAATACTAGGACCAGAGCCTTCGCCAGAATCGCAGTCAGCTGATGTTAAGCGATAGGATTTTGACAAATTATTCTCGCGGCGAATGTATGGGAATGTTAGTTTAAATGCAGCTGGCGGGAGCTGTGAAGCATGGCTTTTGTACATTTGCCCGCTTTGCTCAACAGCCATTTCGCATTTATTCTGAAGCTGAGCACAGCTGTTTCCAATACAAACCTCCACAGACCCTTTGTAGAGAACAACCGATGTTCGCCCTCGGTAAGCAAAGTCAAAAGCTGTCCCGCGGATCCCGATAGTCGCGGTTTTAGTTGAAATTTTATACGCTGCTTTACCACTGTTTCCTGTTATAAAACGAAACGTACCTCTTGCTGCTTTAATGGCGAAAACACTGGCGGTTGATTGGTTTGCCTCATTGCTTTGGACAAAGTCCTTAACGGTAATTTTTGATCGCGGTCCAATTGCCAATTTTGTTTGATCTGCAAATAAAATTTGAACGTGGGTAGAAAAGCCTGTTTTGATAACATCACCAGTAAAAATTGGACCCGCTTTTTTCAAGGCCCGTTTTGCTGTTGCGCCAATTGCGGTTGCTTGGCCTTTGATTGTCAACACCACCCCCACGGAATTTGACGCCCCCGCAGAATCGCTCTTTTGAACTGGCGGCGTTGGCTTTGAGCGTGGTAATGGAATGAGGCCATCAGCAAATGCGCTAGAGTTTGCTCCAACCAAGCTCGATAACAAAATGCTGACAGGCAAAAGACTGGCAGACAAAAAACTGGCTGGCACAAAGCTGATAGATTTGAACTTTTTTATAGGTGTTTTCATTTTGTACACTTTGCAGCTACTGTGAATGCACCATAAACTTGAATTTCAACTAAATCCACAACAAAAGTTTCCGTAATGTCAAGTGACGACAATTTGATTATTCACGATGGCCGTCAATCGGTTACAGCAGCCAGCGTTCAACGCGGTGTTTGCCGTATGCTGCGTGATGTTGGGCACGCCACTATATGTGAATTTACCTTGCCAACTGGCCGCCGCCCCGATGTGCTTTCAATTGGCGAAAAAGGTGAAATCTGGATTATTGAAATAAAATCCTCTTTAGCCGACTTTCAGGCCGATCATAAATGGCATGAGTATTGGGATTTTTGTGACCAACTGTTTTTCGCACGTCCGTTAGAGCTGGATGCAAATATTTTTCCAAGCGAAGCTGGCTTGATCGTTGCAGATGCATTTGGTGCGGAAATATCCCGATTTCCAACAGAAAAGAAGCTTAACGCAGCACGGCGCAAAGCCCTTACTTTAAGAGTAGCACGCGCAGCATCGATGCGGCTTCAGACACACTTTGATCCAAATTCATAAACTGATGTTCAATAAAAAATCAATGCGGCGCGCGTTTGGCTAAAATGCGTTGTAGCGTACGGCGATGCATATTTAACCGTCGTGCCGTTTCAGAGACATTGCGATTACACAATTCATACACACGTTGAATATGTTCCCAGCGCACTCGATCTGCTGACATCGGGTTTTCTGGCAAGGCATTGCGATCTTCATTGCCCGCCATTAAAGCGGCAAAAACCGCATCAGCATCAGCAGGTTTTGCTAAATAATCAGCAGCTCCTAATTTAACCGCAGACACAGCTGTCGCCAAGTTTCCATACCCTGTCAAAACAATGCCACGTGCGTTAGGGCGCTGTTTTTGCAGTTCTTCGATAAGATCAAGACCATTGCCATCTTCGAGACGCATATCAACAACAGCAAAGGCCGGAGGTGCAGAACGCACAGCAACCATGCCTTCAGCAACTGTTTCAGCCGTTTTGACTTCAAATCCACGTGCTTCCATCGCCCGACCTAATCGGGTTAGAAATGGACGATCATCATCCACAAGCAATAAGGTTTTATCTTCTAGCGCTGCAACTTCATCTGTCATAGTTTTCTCAAATACTCTATTTTTAGTGCCGATCAATAAAGCGACAATATTATCTGATACTTGTCTATCCCTATTATTACTTTAATTCACCGTTTTGGCAATTCCGTTTATTAGAAAAAGTGAATTTGTTTAATGATAAAAAAAATGCTGGTATTTCAATAACTTTTAAAAGTTCCAGCCGCGTTTCTTTGGTTCAATCATGTTTCGTGGCCATGATATTCTAATCGTTGCACCTGTTTCAGGTCGGGCTAAATTGGCCAGAACAACCGTCCCGCCAGAGCGCATAAGCAAGGTCTTTGCGATAAAAAAGCCAAGCCCCATGCCTTGATGATCGGTACTTGGCGTGCGAGCCAATTCCTTTGCCCCATAGCCTTTTCGGGTTGTGACATAGGGTTCTCCCAAGCGGTCAATAATGTCTTCAGAAAAGCCCGGGCCATCATCAATAATCATCACAATGGCTTCTTTTGCAGTCCAACGCAGTTTAATGGTGACAGTGGACTTTGCAAAATCCACTGCATTTTCCAGCAAATTGGTTAAACCATAACGAATGCCTGGATGGCGCATAACAATTGGTTCAGCGCTAATGCGATCTTTACTTTGCGAATTTAGTACAATCTCATTAACTTCGCTCCTTAGCGGATCAATCAACTCTTCGAGCAATACGCTCATTTTGAGTTGGGAATGAGTATCCCCGTTTAAGCCATCTCGATTTGCGAGACGGCCTAGTATCTCTCGGCAGCGCGCAGTTTGTGATGACAACAAATCAAGGTCTGCTTGAACATCTTCATTGTCTGGCATTTCACGTTTTAACTCTTTTGCAACAAGGGCAATGGTTGAAAGCGGGGTGCCAAGTTCATGGGCAGCAGCTGCAGCCAAACCATCAAGAGCAGACAAACGTTGTTCTTGCGCCAAAACAAATTCAGTAGCAGCTAAGGCATCGGACATATCGCGCGATTCAGTTGATACACGGTAAGCGTAAATTGACGCAAAAGATAAGCCACAGGCAATGGCGCTCCACATGCCACTTAAATATAAAAACGGTAAATCAAACGCTTCGCCTGATCGCCATGGTAACGGAAAATGGTAAAACGCCAACAATGTTACCAAGCCCATTGTCAATGCACCAAGCCCCAACGTTTTTGAGAAGGCCAAGGTTCCAGCAGAAACGGTCACTGGTACGAGAAACAAGAATGAAAATGGGTTCTCCAACCCACCTGTTAGATACAGCAATCCAGCTAGTTGCAAAATGTCATAGCCAAGTAAGATAGCGGCAAACTTATCGGAAAGTCTAAAATTGGCAGGCCACCTCACCCACAAAAAGATATTCAACCAAGCCGATAACGAAATGATGATGGTGCTTGCTAAAATGGGAAGTGAAAACTCAAACAGGAAATAGACCACAAGTACGGCCACAGTCTGACCGATAACCGCCAACCAGCGTAATCGCACCAAAGTTTGCAACCGCAAACCATCACTTGTGTGGTGAATTTTGGTAATTAACTCAGGAAAGTCTTGCTCTTGAAAGTCTTCAATGTTCAGGGGGTCATCGTCCAAAGACGATTGTTTGTCTGGCGCTGGTTTGTTTTGTCCGCCCACCACTTTTTCCTTTGCTACTCACTAGGTCATGAACTCATAATCAGGGTCAAAATGGTATGAGTCAATTTTTCCGGATACAAGGCGCAAGACTGCAGGAAACCTTTTGGTTTTCAAAGGTTTGCAACGCCGTAGTCGGGGAAATTGGCCATACCCTTCGGGCGATGAAACCACGTCAATCTGCCGCGTCAAAGGTCTTGAACGGGCAACCAGCCCGTCCAGCGACCTTTTCCTTGCATATTTTCGTGGTTTTATCGCCATTTTAATCCTGTTTATGAGTCCATGACCTAGAGCGTTTATGTTTTGTTTGAATCACAAACACAGCATGAAACGCAAGACTATCAACACTTTAAGTAAGCCGTTCTGGTTCAATATAAATCAGAACGCCGCTGGTGTTGAAAATTTATCGTCAATTCTCCAATACCACAATTTGCACTCTGCCAACAGCGATCAAATCAGGTATAGTCTTTCTAAAGCGTACAAACTGCTTACGCATTTGATTCTACTCCTAAGGCTACGAATGAAGTTAATACCAAAAATATTCAGTCAAAAAAAATCTGTCAGGCACACGAGTACGGGCGAGTTGGTTTTAGATGGGCAATCAATCGACGTTTTATTTCGCCCAAATGCTAAAGCCAAACGCATCATTCTTCGACTTAATAAACAAGGAGATGGTATTGCTTTAACAGTGCCTAAGGGTACTTCAAAACGCAAGGCTCTTGAGTTTGCTGCCAGCCAAGGTGTTTGGATCGCAGGCCAACTCGCAAAGCAACCCGACACAATCTCCTTTCAATCAGGCCAAGTTATTCCCTTACGTGGATCAATGCACACCATAACGGCCAGTTCCACACGACGAACGCCCGTTTGGCTCGATGAAAGCGATGGCGACAAGCCTTTATTAAATGTCAGTGGCGACCCCCAGCACCATTCAAGGCGCATTACGGACTGGCTGAAAAAACAGGCCCGAAACGACATTAACATGGCCGCGCATTCCTATGCCGATAAAATGGGAGGTACTATCAAACGTATTTCCATTCGTGACACCACTAGCAGATGGGGATCGTGCTCAAGTGATGGCTCATTGTCTTTCTCATGGCGACTGATCTTAGCCCCGTCGTTTGTCCTTGATTATGTATGCGCCCATGAAGTTGCACATTTGTTAGAGATGAACCATTCCGACAAATTTTGGGGCCATGTTGAAACGCATTGCTCGCATACCCAGCAAGCCAAAAAATGGCTAAAAACCAATGGCCGTTCACTTCATG